>JAFGIU010000005.1 GCA_016929445.1 Candidatus Omnitrophota bacterium | reverse complement strand
CGTGGAACACGGCCCTAAGTGCGGGGTTGTGTTTTTCCGCCTCCTCCAGATACGCGGGGAGCCCGGGGGACAATTCGGAGGATGATCCCGGCGACCGCGCCAAAGTCCGCTCCGCTTCACGCATCAGCCGGGTCAATTCGTGATAGGACAAAGGCGGCTCTTCAGCCCACGACGGGAATGCCAGCTGTCCCAAAGCACAGGCCAACAATCCTGCAGTAAACATTTGTCGATAGAACTGGATCATCTGGAACTCCTCCGTTTGGGAAGAGGGTTATTGACAAACACTTTGCCGGTTACAGGCGCAATAGCTCCGCAACGACGAGGAATATCCACTCGCCGGAAAGGCAAGATCGCAGAAAGAATCAGAGGCGTAAGAGAGTGGATTTGAGAAAAGCAAGCCGGGGAGAAGCCCGCTCACCTTGTGAAGGCAAGTACTCTTTGGTTGGATCCAGGTTCAATAACATGCGCTGCGGAACAACATGGGCAAACAGCAAATAATCCCAGGATTCCGTGGAGATCTTGGCTGACAATACTCCCAGAAATTGGACTGCGTTGTCCTCGCTCAGCTCTCCGCCACAGGAAACGCCGGAGGGATTGCACGCACAGGCAATCTCCGGCCGGCAGCAACAGCCTTGCCTGGAAAACGCCGGAGTCGGGACACTGCCGGCAAGAGTCATAACCAAGGCTATTAGGAGAAAACGCCGCATCATTTGACGAACCTCTTTAAGGACACCATGAGCTCTTGGGTCATTTCCTGGCCACCGCTTCCGCGAATCGCATCACTCACACAATGGTCAATGTGCGTGTGCATCAAATCCAAGGCCACCCGGTCCAAGGCGCTTTTGGCCGCAGAAATCTGGTCCAGGATCTCGATGCAATACCGGCGATCTTCCACCATCTTGGCAATACCCCGGACTTGTCCTTCGATCCGGTTGAGCCGCTTCAGATGAGCCGTATGATCAGGATGTTGGTGGGCCATAGCCTTCTCCTATGCTCCAAAGTATATATACCCTACGGGGGTATGTCAAGCGCGCATAAAAAATCCCTCCTGCATAGATAACTCACTATACAGGAGGGACTTAGGACTACTGAAGCTTCTTGCCCTGGTACTCTCCGGTCAGAGTTCTCAGGAATTCCGCAATCTTTCCGGACTCCTCCCCCGTCAACCCGGCCACAGTCTGATACCTGCCCATCACAAAGACCGCATCTTTGAGATCACTGGTGGAGCCGTCGTGGAAATAGGGATAGGTCACTTCGATATTCCGGAGCGTGGGCACTTTGAACTTGAACCGGTCTTCTTCTTTCTTGGTCACGTTATAGCGCCCGTAATCCGCCTCGGTAATATTGCCGCGGTCCGCAAAGTAATTCTCACGCACCCCGAACTTCTCAAAGGACTGTCCCCCGGCCAAGACACCCATATGACAAGAGGTACAACCCTTCGCCTTAAACAAGTGAAAGCCTTCCAGTTCCCTCGAAGATAAGACATCCTTCTTGCCCATAAGGTACTGGTCAAAATCGGAGTTCAAAGTCACTAAGGAGCGCTCAAACTCCGCTATTGCATCCTGAATATTCGGGCCCTTGAGTCCGTCCAAATACACAGCCGTGAACTCCTGCACAAAAGCTTCGTCCTGGTTCAGTTTGGCCAGGACCTCTTTCCAATTGGTGCCCATCTCAATAGGATTGTGGACCGGGCCGTCTGCCTGCTCCTCTAAGTCCGCAGCCCGGCCATCCCAGAACTGCTTGAACTGAAATCCTGAATTGAACACTGTGGGTGAATTAATGGGGCCGACCGCCCCGCCAACTCCTGTCGAGCTTCGAAGCTGGTCCGTGCCCCCCTTGGACAGGGAATGGCAGCTCGCGCAACTAAGTGTGTTGTCTGCGGAAAGGCGCGGATCATTGAACAACTTCTTTCCGAGTGCAATCTTCTGTTTATTCAGACCCTTGGGCATATACAAGGGCTGGATGACCTCTCCTTTGAATTCCTCATCCACGTTGGGACTGGCATAGTTCTCTGCTCTCACGCCCTTAATCCAACCCAACATGAGCTGCTTCTCAGCAACACTCAATCCGTGATTCCAATGCATGGCCAAGTACTGAAGCGGAGGCATGGACCCATCCTCAACAACGCTCTCCAGTTTGGCAAGCGCAACCTGCCCCACGGCCTGGTTCTGTTTCGGGACAAAAGACTTCAGTAAATCAAAGTACTCTGCGCCCTCTTCCATATCCCTCTCGATGAGCTGCCGGGCTCCGGGAAGCCGCGCATAGAAAGGAAGCACACCCTCAAGACCATGGCAGATACCACACTTCTGCTCCAAAATCTTCGCCACTTGAAGATGCTGGACATCCCCCTTGGCCGCCGCACTAAGCGCCGTATCTGAGGGGGGAGACCAGAAGAAATTGGATAAGGGCAAAAGTAAACCCAAAAAAGCCAGAACTACAATTGCAGAAAAGACCTTTTTCATTCAATCCCCCATGTTAGGTCATCATCACTTAGAAGCAGCTCCGGGAGAAGGCAAACCCTGAAGAGACGCCAAAGACTTTGCCAGATCTTCTTCCGGCAGAGAATATGCGGTCAAATTTCCGGAGAGAAACTTGTCGTAGCCGGCCAAGTCCATTAAGCCGTGACCGCTGTAGTTAAAGAGAATCACCTTCTTTTGATTCTCATTCTTGGCCTTTTGGGCTTCCTCAATCACTGCGGCAATTGCATGGCTCGTTTCCGGAGCACAGATCGTACCCTGGGTGCGCGCCCAAGTCATCGCCGCTTCATAACAAAGGACCTGGTCATAGGATCGTGGATCAAAAAGTCCTTGATCAATGGCCGCGCTCACCAGGGGAGCCATGCCGTGGTATCTCAGGCCTCCCGCATGAATCGGCGCAGGCACAAAGGAATGCCCGAGCGTCAGCATGGGCAAAAGAGGAGTCATCTCCGCCATGTCCCCAAAATCATACCAATACTTCCCGCGCGTCATAGTCGGACAGGCCATGGGTTCAGTAGGGACGATTTGGATGCGGGTGCCGTCGAGCTTATCGTGCACAAAAGGAAAGGCCAAACCCGCAAAGTTGCTTCCACCGCCGGCGCAACCAATAATGATGTCCGGGGCCTTTTCTCCTGCAGACGCCATCTGCTCCTTGGCCTCCAAACCAATGATGGTCTGGTGTAGTATCACATGATTGAGGACACTTCCAAGCGAATAACGCGTTTGGCCGGATTCATCGCTGACCGCAGCCTCAACTGCCTCGCTAATCGCAATTCCCAAGCTCCCCGGCGTATCCGGCAATTTCTCCCGGATCATCCGGCCCACGGCTGTTTCTGTGCTGGGACTCGGAACACAGTTGGCCCCCCATAAATTCATCATGGATTTGCGCGCAGGCTTTTGCTCAAAGCTCACCCTCACCATAAAGACCTTGCACTCCAAATCAAAAAACTGGCAGGCAAAGGCTAGAGAACTCCCCCACTGGCCTGCGCCGGTCTCGGTGGTAAGGCGTTTGATGCCGAATTCCTTGTTGTACCAGGCCTGCGCAACTGCTGTATTGGGCTTGTGGCTGCCGGGAGGACTCACACTTTCGTCTTTGAAATAGATACGGGCAGGAGTGTCCAGGTATTCTTCTAAATACTTGGCTCGCACGAGCGGGGTGGGACGCCAACGCGCCAAAATGCGCAGGATTTCCTCAGGAATATCGACCCAACGGTCCTGGCACATCTCCTGCTCGATGAGGTTCATTGGAAAAACCTTGGCGAGCATCTCGGGCCCGATGGGCACCCCCTCCAGGCTCAGAGGCGGAGGCATGGGCTGAGGCAAATCAGCGGCAAGATTATACCAACGTTTGGGTAAATGCTCCTCGCCCAGGTAAAAACGCTGCGAACTCATTCCCGCCTCCTTTTTGCCATATATTCTACTATATAGGAAGGTGGAACCTAGAAATCCATCTGAGCCCGAAGACCGCCCACCCACAAGGTGTCCGTTCCGTTTGCGGCATCTCCCCCAAAGGGTTCCCACACCACCTGAAGGTCCGGCGTTAAGGTAAGATTCTCATGCGCTGCCCAATTGTAGTAAAGCTCCAGATGGGTTTCCGCGCGGCCTTTTGCGCCCTGGCTTTTTTTGTAATCGTGGGAAGGAAGGTTTTGTCCCACTGCTAAACCCAACACATCCGCATCCCGCTTCCAGCCCTCGCCTGTCAACTGCACTCCCAGACTCCACGAGTGCTCCAGAGAGAAATCCGCCCCCTCAAGGGACACGGAAGAATCTTGCCAGGCATAGCGCAAGAAAGCCCCGGCTTGATCAGTCAACGCCTGGTCCCAACTTAGCCCCGCGCCAAAACCGTCTTCAGAACTCCGGGTTGTGTCGAGCCATTTGGTGTGGGAGGCGTTATTGGTCCAGGCAAAGAAACGGTAGTTCCCCGGCCGTTCCCACAAATGCGGAACCAGGGTAACTTGGGCGGCAAGGAAGAGGTCTCCCAATATGTCGGAAAAATCCGCGTCTGCATCCAGGGCCAGGAATTCCAAATCAAGGAACTCGGTGGGATCATACGAGGCCCGTAATCCGGCGGCATTGTCCGGGAACTCAATGGTCTGGGAGTTCCGGAAAATGCCTCCGAGAAATTGCGAACACTCATCATTCGCGTAGTTATTGACATCGAGATAGACAGTGGGGTCCAGCTTGCCTGCGGTAACAAACAGAGGCAACTTGCTGAAAGAATGTTCGTAGAAAAGCTCGGTCACCCGAACGTTTTCATCGTCATCCGCATCATAGTTCAGCGGACTGAAGGCTTTTACTGCAGAGTCAATCCCGGCACCACCCCCTGCCTCCAGGTGAAGAAAACCTGTGCCGGACTCGCCGAACAACTTCTCGATCTCAACGTCGATGGAATAGGAGGCTTCGCTCGCACTTTCTTCAGGCTGCAACAGATCATCACCGTTTGCCTGATCCGTGCCCTGAACGACCCCCGTCGCCCCAAAGCCAATATCCGTTTCTTCCAGCAGAGCAGCCGTCGAAGCCAAGGCTTGGACATTAAGACTCAGGCCACTCAGCAAAGCAATTGTCAGCGCCCACCTTTTCATAGAATGCCGAGTTGACGGGCCACAGTCTCCAAACCGTCGGGAAGCCTACTGGCAAAAGGACTGAGCAAAACAGCTACGACAAAGGCCGCGGCCAGGGGGACAAGCACCGGTTGCCTCACTGCGGGCTCGCGCGTCAGGGCCCAGGCTAAGCCTACAGTCAGGACAGCTTCGCTCAAACCGATTAACGCATGAATCCCGGCCATGGCAGGAAGAACTGCCGACCATTCTGCCGCCCCGGACCAGGCCAATTCAACACTGCAAGCCCCTGCAGCCAGAAACACCGAAATCCAGGAAGCAAGGGCCAACCCGGCCATGGACTGTGCACCACCCAATGATTCATCTTTCGAGATCCTTTGGTAAATCCAGCCGCCGGCACCCGCCCCGATCAAAGCCATGTTAATCACATTGGCACCCAGCGCAAACATGCCCCCATCCGCAAATAGAAAGGCTTGAATGGCCAAGACCGTTGTCATAGAAAGGACGGCAAAAGGGATACCTAAAAGCGCCGCGGCTAATACGCCCCCGACCAAATGGCCGGAGGTTCCGCTCGCCACGGGGAAATTGATCATCTGGGCTGCCAGAATAAGCGCCGTAATGGCGGCAAAGCGGGCAGACGTTGGTTTTGATTCAGACCGCGATGCGGCCCTTGCTGCAACTGCAACTCCGGCTGCGCCCACAGCAAGCGTAACCGGACAAACTGCGCCGTGTAACATCGAATCAGGAATGTGCATGGGGAATCCCCTTTTGTTTGTGAATGGATACTTTCCCGGAACTCGTTCCCACAAAATGTGCGTGCTTAACCCCTTTTAAGGAAGACAAATGGTCGGCTGCATGCTGCACAGCCCGGGCGCTACCTCTGAGCACAATAACCTCCAAGCAGTTCGCCTCATCAAGATGCACATGCTGAGAACAGACAATTTCATGGTGATGGGTGTGCTGCGTGGTTGTGAGTGTGCGGTTGAGGATACGGTGTTCATGGTCATAAACCAAGGTGAGCGTCCCGACCACATCCTTTCCCTGCTGCCTCCAGTCCTCTTGAGCCAAAGTCTCCCGGACCAACTGGCCCACTGCCTGGGAACGATTGGCAATACCCTTTTTCGCAATCCAGGCATCAAACTGCGTTAGAAGATCGGAATCGAGGGAAACGCCGAAGCGGGAAACTTGAGACATGGTGTTACCTTTTTACTAATCATAACACCATTCTGTTTGCTGTCAAATATTAACTGGACCGGGTAAGGCACGAGCTCTCCGGGGAACATGAACCGGCCATCCCTGTCCGGCGCAGCAGACCGCCGGGGATCCCCAGACATTTACAGGCAATACTCAATCTCCGGCACAAACCCAGTCCATGTCGCAGGCGGCGCTTCCCGTGACTTCGCCGCTTCTACAAGACAAATCCAGTTGGACAGAAAGCTTTCCGTATTCTCCAAGATCTGATGCCGGATTGCATCGGATGGAGTAAACTTTCCTTGATTGAAATAGGCAAGAATCTGTTGAAGCATTTCCAGATATTCCTGTGCAGAGGTCATGCCATTGGTTAAGTCCCTTAATTCCTTGAGAATATCGCGAGAAATGACCCAACTATGAATTTCCAAACCATAGTCATGATAGATTTGATCCCAAGGCAACCATCGACGGTCCGGGTCAGGAGAAACAAACTCTGCCATCGCCAGCTCTTGGGCTTTGTGCCTCAAAAGTGCCCCCAACATTTCATGAGAGCGACGCTCGTTGTCTTGAAAACTATATTTCATTTGCTCAATAAATCCCAAAGCTTTCCTCGCAATCCTTTTTGAGGGATCATCCCCGTTCTGAGAAACCCACTCGGCGATAGCCTGCATAAGTCCGAGGTCGCGGCGCACTTCAATGTTCTTCCCATACTGCCTTGCCAACGCATCCCGCAGATTCTTTAAATCTTGAGAATAACTGAAATAAAGCGGCCTGAAGACGCAGACATATCGCCTCTCTTCTCCATTCGATTCAATCTCTCGCAAAGGCACTAATTCGCCCCACGTGTCCCCGATGCGGTGAAGTTCCACACTAAAAGATTCTCCGGTATTCTCATCCACACCGGTGTACCATTCTTTCCTGGACAGCTCGGTTTCCGTGAACACAACCCGGGTGGGTTGATTGTCCCACGTGCAACGCTCGGTTAAAGGCGCTCCGGCCACAGGATACACATAGACCGAGAACGTGGGAATCAGCGTCCTGCCTGTACTTTGCTGCAGATCCCACATGAAACTGCTCAGACCGCTGATCCCCTCCACCACATCGCGCAAAGATATCGAGTCTGGGTCATAACCCCGCGGAACAGCAATAAAATTGTATTGGACAGGAAACCCTTCCCTTATCATAGCCCGGGCAAAGGCTCTGGCATCTTCAAGATAACTCTCCGGCGTCCGGTCTCTCCGCCCCCAGGCCTTGCCCAAGCCTTCAGGTCCAATCAACTGTGGAGTAAAACCGTCACACCCGATCCCGTTCGAGACTATCACACCATCCCGTGCCATTTGAACAAACTCCTGGATTTCAGATCCGCTGGGAACGCGTGAATGAGCCCATACGGCCACCTTGTTTGACAAATTTCGCTGCCGCATGCCCTGCGCCAGCCTCCTCAGCCAGGAACCACCTGTCACATCATCAGCCGCCAGGAAGACTTCCGTCGCTCCCTCCTCGACAGCCTCTCCAATGATATCCAAAACGCGGTCCGGGCCTGGCCGGTTCAGCGGCCTTTGACCGACCGGACAAAATGGACAATTCTTTCCATGTCTGCAACCGTCGTTAAGCTGGATAACAGCCATGCCTCCCGGACATCCCGCATAGAAGGCAATATCGTCCCATTCTTCGGATCCTTGAGGATAGAATCGGCTTGCCGCAAGATCCGGCTCCATACTTCCCATAAACTGAAGACCCAGCTTTCGGAGTTGAGCCAAGTCTGTATCAGGAAGCAACTTCACAAGTGCCTCGATCTGGGAATCCCGCGACCATACCGGTTTCCCGAAGTTCCCGGGATTCGCCGCCTCCGGGGCGGGGCCACTCACATAAACCCTGCCCTGCGCATCCCGGATAGCCACACATCCATCGCCCGCAGCATCGCCAAGGCGAACAGACACCGTCTGACCTTGCCGGAGTGTCCGGGTAAGGGACAAGTCCATCAAACGCTGCACGGCTGCCTCATCCAGCCCCTGCTGGTTTCGGTTGCCGATTTCCTTCAGCCCCTTCAAGAGCATCGGCAAAACGTATTCCCCCAGTCCGCGACAGGCAATATCAATTGAGAAATGCTGCGTCAGAAGGGCCGGATGAAAACTCTCGGTAATATGGCCGCCAACCAGAACCGGCATTTGCGGGTTGATTGCCTTTATCGTGTCAGCCACCTGCAATAGGAGGACAATTTGCGTCTCATACCCCGATAGGCAAACAGCATCCAGTTGCCCATCATGAATGGCTTGATAGAGCTCGCTCCCAGGAAATCGGAGGTCCGCAAGAAGTGTTTGCATGTCATAAAATTGCATCACATGCAGCCTGCGCAAAAGTTCGTGAAAAAACTGCCGGGTCGGCGGATTGCCCTTGAACTCATTCAACTTCCTCCCGCTGCCTGCATACACTGGATCCGCTGTCTGCAAGGTAGAGGCAAAGAGCACATTGGACTTTTGTTCAGGAACCATCTGCCGATAAATCGAAGGGGGCTCAGCCAAAGCAGCGGTAACAACGGTCTGGCCCTCCAACCAGGATTGAATCGCTGCTGCCTCTTGATCCCTCAGGATTGCCGGATCATCAGTGCTGATTTCATCCAAAAGGCTTTGAACGCGCTCCTCCAATTCCCGCGCAGCAAACGCCGGGCGAACCGTTTCCTCTTTGAGCCGAACGAGGGTGCCAAGACTGCCGGTTCGATTCGCCGCTAATGCCATCAAAAGCACCATAAATGCTTGTGAGTCCTCTCTGCTTAGACCAGAACCCTCCGTCCGCACACCGGCACGCGGACTGCGGACTTGGAGCAAGGCCTCCATACCGCCATGCACATATAACCACTCCTCGATCCCCTCTTCAAAGAAGGGCCTGACAGCCAAGGCTGTGCCCTGAATAACCGGTGTTTCGGCAATGGCCGGCGCAAGGCAAGGGGTTATTGCAAGCGGTATAAGGCCCAACACAAAGGCCAATGTCCGGAAAAGTGACTGAATCATGGAGGAGTCCCTTAGCAAAATTAGAGCCGTCTATTTTAATATGTCTTTAATATCTATATATAGAATATATCACATTGAATCTCGCCAGGCGGATCAACAATCCGCCGCAAACAGAAAATCCGCCGTTTTTCATGCCTTAAAAAGGTTAACTTATTATCCAACAATGGGTTAACGGGATCTTCGCGGACGTACATGTTTGAACGGCACTGTCAGGGGAAGAGGTCACTGCCGGCTGGGGTCCATAGCGGCTACTCCTTGGTTTTGGCTCCGTCAACACTGCAAGGAGGTGTGATATGACGAGAATCACGTTTTGTCCAGAAAGAGCGGTCCACGTGAATGATCTTCTCTTCCCAAACAAGCCGGCCTTCCGATTTGAGTTTTTGCAGAAGCCGGGAGAGAGTCTCCGGCACAGTGCCAATGGCCGCAGCCACTTCCCGTTTGCTTAGGGCCGGTGTGATGATGGGCTTTTCACCGTAGTGGTCCTCTAAAAAGCGCCGGAGCCTTTCCTCTATATCTTCGCTGCTGAGTTGAAGGATGCGATCGGCCAGATGCCGCTGCTTCTGGAGCAAGCTGCGGATGAAATCATTGCGCAAATCCGCATTGTCCAGAAGAGTGTGAAAATCCTGCCTGGGCATCAGGTAGACCAGACTGTCCTGCAAAGCCAGGGCGCTCACCGGATAGTTTTCTTGCTCAAACAGAACAACGACTGCAAAGAGCTCCCCCGGTTTGAGCACCTTGATCACCACTTCCTTGCCCTCGGAACCGGTCTTGTACAGTTGAACCGACCCGCTCTCCAAGAGGTATAGCCCCTGGCCCCGATCCCCTTCGCGGAACAGCACTTCCTTCCTTTGGAGGCCCTTCCGGACACAAATAGACGCGAGAGCCTTCTGGGTCTCCTGGCTAAGTCCTTTAAAAAAATCGAGTTGCGGCAATAAATGGTCAACCGGCATAAAGGCCCCCCAGATTCTCAATCCCTTGACCCGGATCAAGGCTCTGCAGTCACTCAGAAGGTACTCTTTTAAAGAGACTCGCAGCAGCAGTTTTATCGTATCACGACCCACAAAGGAGATCAGGGTATGAGCATGTTTTGTTATCAGTGTGAGCAAGCGTACCGGGGCCAGGGTTGCCATACCGAAGGCGTGTGCGGAAAGACCCCCGAGGCCGCCGGGCTCCAGGACATCATCATCCACCAGCTCAAGGGGATCGGCTATTTAGCCCACGCAGCCCGGAAGAACGGCAAGTCGGACGTGGAGATCGACCGTTTTATCCTCCGCGGCCTCTTCATCACCGTCACCAATGTCAACTTTGATCCGGATCGCTTAGTCGAAACCATTCGCGAGGCAGAACAAGTCAAGAAGAACGCGCAAGCACTCGCAGGCAATCCCGCCTCTGTCCCGGATTCCGTGACATTCGAGCCCAAAGACTCACGCGAGGAACTTAGCGCGCAGGCCGCAAGGCTTCAGATCACCGGGGATCACCCGAATGAAGACATTCGTTCCCTCCAGCACCTTCTCACCTATGGAATTAAGGGGCTGGCCGCCTATGCGGAACACGCTTCTGTGTTGGGCTATGAAGACGAGTGCATCTTTGCCTTCATCTCCGAAGCTCTCGCGGCGCTCAATGATTCGGAGATCACTTTGGAGGCTCTGGTGGATCTAAACATGCGCTGCGGACAGGTGAATATCCGTTGCATGGAGATCCTGGACGAAGCGCACACCACGCGCTTCGGGCATCCTGAGCCCACACCGGTTTCCACCGGCCGGAAAAAAGGCCCGGCCATCATTATTACGGGCCACGATCTCCTCGATATGGAGGAACTCCTAAAGCAAACCGAAGGCAAAGGCATCAACGTCTACACTCACGGCGAGATGCTCCCGGCTCACGGATATCCGGCCTTCAAGAAGTACGCACATTTTGCGGGCCACTTCGGCACCGGATGGCAGAACCAGCAACGCGAGTTCAACAATATCCCGGCTGCCGTCTATTTCACCACCAACTGCATCCAGGAGCCCCAGGAGAACTACAAGGACCGCGTGTTCACCGGCGGCGAGGTGGGTTGGCCGGGGATCATCCACATTCAGAAGCGTGACTTCAGCCCTGTGATTGAGAAGGCCTTGGAACTCAATGGCTTTGAAGAAAACGAGGGCGGCACTTTGCTGACCGGTTGCGGCCGCAATGCCGTGGCAAACGTGGCGGACAAAGTCGTGGAGGCTGTTAAGGCGGGCGCCATCAAGCACTTCTTTCTGGTGGGCGGTTGCGACGGGGCAAAACCGGGCCGTAACTATTACACGGAGTTCACCCAGCAAGTTCCCGAAGACTGCGTGATCCTCACCTTGGCCTGCGGGAAGTTCCGCTTCAATCATCTGGACTTCGGCAATATCGGCGGGATCCCGCGCCTCTTGGATCTGGGCCAGTGCAACGATGCCTACTCGGCCATCAAGATTGCCGAGCTCTTGGCCGGCGCCTTTGAGTGCGGAGTTAATGACCTGCCGCTCACGCTCATCCTGTCTTGGTACGAACAAAAAGCCGTGGTCATCCTGCTTTCCCTGCTTTCCTTGGGGATTAAGGGAATCCGATTGGGCCCCAGCTTACCGGCCTTTATCACCCCGAACATCTTCAACTTCCTGGTGGAGCACTTCGATATTCGACCCATCTCCACCCCGGAAAAGGATTTGGAAGCCGTATTGGCTGCAGCGAGTTAACTTAGGGACGGTTCTCGCCTTCCCTATACACTGTAAGGAGATACGAGAGATCCGTCCCCCCCGGTAAAAACAGCTTCACAAATGGCTCGGGGACGGACCTCTCGCAACTTACTGCAGCTAAAGGGATAAGCGAGACCTGTCCCTGATTTTGAGTGAAAGCTTATCGCATCACGCTCAACCCAATGCCCACGATCACAAGAAGCAGGGCCATCGCTCTGTAAAAGGGCAAAGCATAGCTCTTGCGTACTTTACCGTTGCTCTCGATGCTCTTGAGCTCAATATAAGGAACCGGGGCCCGGCGGTACCAGCCTTTGACTGTGACTTCCTGGCCCTGGTACTCCCCTGCTTTGAGCAGCCCGAACAAGATCTCCCAAATACGCAGAGGTTGCCTCATATCGAGAAAGATGATGCCTGTGTCATCGCGCATCACAAAATCATCGGAAAGAATATAGCCCGGCACCCCCCGGCCGATCACCCGGCCTTTTAAAGTACAAGGCACCGGGCGAACCGCAGATACCTTGACGTGTTTGAGCAGAGCTGCCACACACATCTCCGGAAAGGCCTCGGAATTGTACGCAAACCCCATGCGAATCAGCATGCCCGCACCCAACGAAAACAAAACGCCTGCAATGACGGACTTCGGAGCACAATCCGTAAAACCACCCGTGGTCCAGGCAGTGACGGCTAAATACACCAGCGGCAATAAGAAGGGAGCCATGTGAAAGCACAAGTCCACAGCAAACTCGTCCCAGTAAGATTCCGGTTGAACTTCATCAAAAACCACGTAGGGCTCTTGTCCCAAACTTGCAGACTGATCCGACAAATAGCGCAAGCGATGGGCCACTAGGGGATGCGTCGAATGAATCTCATGCCACTTGGCCCACGGATTCCAAAGATCCCAGCGCATCGCGCCTTTGAGGTTTTTCTTATCGACCTGCCCGGGGGCCACATTGGAAGAAAAGCTTGAAACTGCCAAAGCCTTGGCCTTCCCCTTTTCAAAAATTCCCAGCGCACCTAAGGCTTCGATACCTGAGTCGCGTTTGTCCTTGCCCTCTCTGCCCTCCTTCTGTGCTCCGGCCAACCCATAGGCAATCTTAACCAAGGCACTGGCCAGGCTGGAAGGACTCCCCGTGACCTGCCCGGCAAAACGATCCGCATGATACTCACGCGTCCTGGAAAACCAAAGCACAATGTACTGGCTGATGAGGTAGAGGATATACGCGGTGACGGCAACGGCAATGCGGGGACCTGCGCTCTTGTCATTCCCCGAGCTGCGCACACGAATCAACGTGCGATAAATGTAGTAGAGGATCAGAGGCACGGCCTGCACCAGCGTCATCAACAGCATATCCCAGTGCACGACGTGGCCGATTTCGTGGGCCACCACGGCTTCGATCTCGTCGGGCTCCAGAATTTCCAAGAGCCCTTGAGAAATCACAATGCGCGCGTTGTTGGGACTGTGGCCGTAAGTGAAAGCCTGAGGAGCGCCGTCCCGCAAGACCCCGAAGCGCGGCAACTTCATCTTCTTTTCTTTGCAGGCCTTTTGCATAAACTCGTGCAAGTGAGGAGGCATGCCCGCAACTCCCCAATCAATGCGATAGAGCCAGCGCAAGGTGAGGTCCATGAACCAGGGACCCACCAAGAATTGGAGGAAGATGACCGCAAGTCCGATACCTACGGCCAGGTCCGGCCTCACGCCTGCAAACTCCACCGCCGCGATGAGCACCGCCCCTAAGAGCGCGTAAAGACCTGTCAATGTCAGAGTGGATCGCAAAAATAAATTAGGAAGGGGCAAAAGGCCGGAGCGTATCTTGAGTTGGCGCGAAGCCTGCTCCTGTTCGTGCATCCAAACCTTGCGGTCGGGCGACGCATCAAACTGACGCTCCGTTTCCTGGAGCAGTTTGAACTCCCCGGCATCAAACCAGAGTCCGCCGTTGCTGGGGCTGTAGTCCAGAGTGGGGCCGGCCGGATACTCGATCACAACCATGGGCTTGCCGGAGCGCGGACAAATACGCTGTGTGGGCTGCTGCCGCTTGAGCGCTGCCTGAAGTTTGGCCTCGACCTTTCCCGGATTCTTGACAAAGTGGTAGATCTCCCCGCGATCCATCCACACGCCCTTGCATTGCGGGCAATAGTCCAATTCCACGCCCTGTTTGGTGAGCATGGGTTTGAGCTCGACGGCCCGGCAGTTCGGACAATTCATATCCGCCCCCTTTCCTGCCTCATTTTAGCAGAAGCCGGGGGCACCGGCTGTCTGAGAAAGACCTGTAACTTATTTTGGGAATACAGTTTAGCATGGTCCAAGATGTGGTATACTTTGTCCCACCAGAAAGCGGAAATAATACTTAATTATCTAACTAATTGCTAATAAATACGTTATAAAGGACCTCTGACTTAGATGCACCCATTCCGCAGGCTCCGGAGCCGCCGGCTCCTCCCACTATTCCTGATGACAGCCCTGATGCTGGGCATTCCGGGCCTGGCTGCAGTCACCCGGGCTCAAGAACCCGCCACGCTTGCCCCAGTGGCCCCCTTTGATGGGGAAATCACAGATGCCGAGCAGTTTCAAGAATGGATCAGGACTTCCGGAGTCCTCGACGGAATCCGGGGTCTCAACAGTGCCCAACAAGCCATGGTGGTTCTGGGCAGACTCCGGCGCTTTTTCGAGACCCGGTCCGATGCGCCCGGAACCATGCAGCGCGCCATGCAAATGGCCGCGAGGGAGGCCGGATTCGAAGTGCCTGCCATACCCGCGGCCACTGTGGCCTCCGGGCCCATGGGAAGGCTCAACCGGGAGCAAATGGTACAGACAATGCTGGATAACGCCAAGCGCTCGTCTTATCCGGACTTGGATGCCATCCCGCTTGAAAGGGTGGTCCATCTGGTCAACTCCATGGATCCTTCAACCGGACCTTTTCCCGAGTTAGGAGCTCAATTCAAGGACTACCTTTTGGCGGCACTGAGTGAAGACTCCCCAGTCAAAGTCCGGGTCTTCCGCAGTCATTCTGAGAACCTCACAGGGGACCCCGGTCGCCCTGCCTGGGCCGTAAGTGAACAAGTCTTTAAAATGGCGGAGGGAGGCGGCATCTTGCCGGAACTCCACATTTATCTCTCGGAAGAGTATTTCAGAGGAGGGCTTTTCGACCCGCAAAAGGCGAGTCTCATTGCGGAAGAGTTGCTCCAGGAAGTCGGGGAAAGCATCCCGCCTTCAGCGCTCGGCATAAGCTTCCACATCCACAACGAACCCGTGGAACTCGCAGGCAGCGAAAGCCGACCGGAAGCTTTCACCCATACGGAAATGGCCTCGCTGAGCGGAGCACTATCCGGTAACTTGATTCCGAGCAACTTAGTGAGAAAGTCGGAGACGTCCAATCCGTTCTATTGGTGGGATTGGTGCCGGGAGAGCACCCGATGGTTGGATGAACACCACACCCAGGTAGATTCTGCTCTGCTTCCTCTGGTGACGGATGTCACGGATGCTGTATCTGAAAAGCTCCAATCCGGTCTTTATGGACTGGTCACCAGAGCGCTCGAAATAGACCGTTCCGGAAGGCACCCCCCACAAGGCTTCCGCGATTACGTGCGGGCACTTACAAACAACAACGACCTGGCAGGTCTTCTATTCATGGAGCAGCAAGTTACCTTGTTCCAACAGTCAAACCAGATCCTGAACAGGGTCGGAAGCGGCACGCTATTGGGATTCATGCAAGAGGATATCTATCAAGCCCGCCAACGGATTCACGCACGGCTGGGCAGAAACCTGTGGCAAGAGCTCGCCTTTGCGGCACAGGGATCTCCTTCTTTCCAGACTTTGGAACCACGAAGACTGGAGGAAGGAACCCTCCCCGGACTGGAGGTTTTCGAGGCAGAGTTCGTGAACCTTCTCCAGGAACCCTTGAGGCAACGGCCGGACCCAGAGCTCGCGGCTCCTCCAAGTCCTGCCGCAAGGCTGGAGATGGATTGGCCCGATCTGGAAAGAGCTCGTCTGAACTTGGAGTCCCTGTACAATACAGTGCTTGTTTTAGGAACAACTCAATCTGAGGATGCACAGAAGCTGCAAAACTTGCTGGATGCAAACCTCAGGACTCTCAACGCAGCCCGCTTGGTTCGAGAGAGTCTCGGGACGCCTGAAAATGCCGGAAGCTGGGGGGCTTCTGACGCCATCGAACAAAACTTAGGGCAGGCCGCCACACGTTTACAGAACCAGCTCCGTCTCCTGCGGAGTGGTCTCGTCCCACTGACTCCTGTGCAGAGCCTCGATACCGCCTATTTGGCCAGTCCGGATATCCGCGACCTGGGGCCGCGATGGGAACAAGATCTGCCCACTTATGAAGGAACTCTCATTGAGATTCTAGACCAATCGCTGGAAGATCTTCATCAAATCCACGATCTGATTCAGAGCAACCGTCATGAAGCCGCTTGGGTTCAGATCGCCGCCCAATCCCGGCTGGCTCTGAACCTGGCCTCGGTGGTGACCCGGTTGTCGTTTCAAAGCGAAGTTCCTCCTGAGGCTGTGGACCGCCTGTTGCTGCAAGGAGAATTTGATGTAAACACCATCATTCGGTCAGCCATGGAACAAATGGGCCAATCCAATTGGGATCCGGCCTATGAGCCACTTTTGAGGTCCGGAGCTCCTTCAGTCCTCCAGCCTCTATATCAGATTCTCTCGATTTGGTTGATCCAGCCAGATTCGGATCGCGATATCCAAGACCTGCAAAGATGGATGGACTACTTAGCCATTCAAATTGTCTGGGTGTGGCAGCCAGACACGCCGGAAATGGGTGTCGGCGCTTGGATCCTGAACAATTGCCGGGTGCCGGGCCTGCAAACTCCCGACCTCCGGCGGATCCGCCGCAGATCCAGTAAAGACTTGGATCTTTCTCCTGCAATAATGGACAGTGCGGGAATGATTCCCAATGCAACAGAGCTCATCCGCACTCTTCAAAATCTGTATGGTGCAGAAGTGCCATACGAAATTGGGGAAGCCATCCGGTTGCTGACTCCCGAAGGCCGGAACTTTGTCCGTTTGTATGTTCAAGAATGCCTCACAGGGGATCCCAGCATAATCAGTGCCCCCATTCAGCAAATTGCAAGATATATGCCTTCCCGCACTTCGGCCGCCTTTAAATCCGGACTTTCCAACTGGCTTCTCCAGGATTTTACCTTCCCTGTTCCTTACCTTGCGGGAAATATGGGGGACACCTGGAAACAGAGTTATGGGAATGTTTGGCGCTCTCTGGCAGAAGCCTCGTGGATACAAGGTATTTGGGGGGATGAAACACGGAGGGATGGATGGGTCGATCAGATTTGGGAGAAAGCAGATGCTGTCGGAGAATGGCTCCCTGCAACATGGCTACAAATAGAGGACAACTGGACAAAACAAGAATTGCAGCAAGCCATCCTTGTTTTGCGCGCGCACGACCCAAATCAATACCCGGCGCAGCAGGAAAAACTACTTCAAATCGTGGGCCGTTATAGGAACACTATAGAATCGCGGATGAACCGCCAAGTTAAAGTCGCATTCTGGGAGCACGGCACGATAGCAATCGCCTCCTGGATTCACGACGAAATGGCCCGGCAGCTGGAGGAGGCAGGAGTGCGGACGGAAGCTTCTGAAGTGCGGACCGGCTCAGTCGTCCAAGCCCTTCAAGTCCAAACTCTTTCCATTCAAGCGCTGCAGAGCGCGCTTTAGCGCAACATAGATTGCCACGCCTCGCAATGACGGCTTCCTCTAGTCCTTCTTCAGCCGAATGAGCACCACTTCAGGCCGGGCAAAAAACCGGATGGGAATGGTGGATGTGCCGACTCCGGAGGTCACATACATCTGGCTTTGTTTCTCCCGGTAAAGCCCGTAGAAATAGCCGCTGATGCCCGGCACAGCCCGGCGCAAAGGCCCCACAAAAGGCAAACAGATTTGCCCGCCCTGTGTGTGCCCGGCCAGAGTTAAGGGAATCCCGCCGCGGGCGGCCTGGTGAAAAGCCACAGGCGCGTGCACCAGCAACAAACGAAAGAGCCGCGGATCGGATTCTTCCAATAACTTCGCCAGAAACGGCTGGTATTGGAAGGTACGGTTGTCCAGACCCAGAATCTCGATGTGTCCGCGCTCCCCCACCGGAACCCGCGCGATCTCATTGACGAGCAAGCTCACGCCCCGGTTAGCCAAATCCTCTCTCATCTCCCAGATGTTCACATCGCCCCAGTGCTCCCAATTCCCGGCCACTGCATAAACACCGTAACGGGAAGGCAGCGCAGACACGTAATCAATCCAAGCCTGGTAACTGACATAGCCCTCGATCACATCCCCGGTGACCACCACCAGGTCCGGATCCAGTTGGCGCGCGAGCGCTGCAACCCGGCGTTCGCGCCAGCCGATTTGAGGGTTCCTGAGTTGGAAGTCGGAAAGGTGGAGTACGGTCAGGCCGTCCTGGGCAGCGTACTCGCTCGGAAGTTGCACATCGATCTTACGCACACGCAACCAGTTCGGTTCGATATAAAGGGCATAGATCCCGGTAAAGACCGCCAAAAAGACAACTACAGCCGGTATCCAGAACAATTTTTTATTCATGGCGATATGGACAGTTCCTAGAGTCCCCTTTCAGGAGGCATTCTAACAGAAAGAGAATCGCCACCCGCAGGATTTCCGAACCGCAGCTCACGGGGCGCATTATCCACATCCCCAATTCAATAGTTTTCACGAAACCTCTAATCAACTACACCAAAGGATTTCGCTATATCTGGAATGAGATGCCTGCGACTGAGACCTTCGGAAGTGACTGGAAGAAGTCCAAAGAGATCTTGCAAGAGATTGTTACCATAGCTTGAGCGGCCCGGCCTGCCAAAAGCAAACCGTCCCTTGTTCTACCTCTTGAGGTTTCCAAAGGTCCAAGCCGACATCTTTTGCCTCGGAGTCAAAACCACTGTTTTTTTCTAAAGAAGACAACCAGCCCAATTCCGATTCCCAACATTCCGAGAATCGCCAAGGGATACCCAAAATACGCATTGAGCTCCGGCATATTCCAGGGCGATCTTTCCGGATTAAAGTTCATTCCGTAAATCCCGGCCACAAAGGTCAGGGGGATAAAAATCGTCGCAATCACGGTGAGGACTTTCATGACCTCGTTCATCCGGTTGCTCACGCCAGAGAGATAGGCATCCATCAACCCGGTGGATAGTTCCCGATAGTTCTCCACCAGATCAATAACCTGCACCGCGTGGTCATAGCAGTCCCGGAGAAAGGTGACTGTTTCCTTCTGAATCAACTCCGATTCATCCCGCACCAAGCTGTTAAAGGCCTCTCTCGCCGGCCAAATCGCGCGCCTCAGGGACAGCAGATCCCGCTTGAGGGCATAGATCTGCATCAAGACCCCGTAGTCCGGGGAGCTCACGACTCGCTCTTCCAAACCGGCCAACTGGTCCCCGTAAGCTTCCAACACCGGAAAGTAGTGATCCACAATCGCGTCCAAGAGCGCGTAGGTTAGATAGTCCGTGCCGCCTGTACGAATCTTGCCTCTGCCCCCACGGATACGCTGCCGGACCGGTTCAAACACATCCCCGGGCTTCTCCTGAAAGGTGAGCACCCAGTTTGGCCCCAGAAAAAAGCTCACTTGCTCTGTTTCGAGATGCTCTCGCAGGAGAATCATCCGGGCAATGATGAACAAGTGATCGTCATAGGACTCCACCTTGGCCCGCTGGCCCGTGTGGACCGCGTCTTCCAGCGCAAGGCGATGCAGGCCAAAAATCTCCCCCAATCGCCCGATAAGCTCCACATCCCCCAAGCCTTGAACGTCTATCCACGTCACGGTATTACTATCGCGAAAAGAAGACAGCTCGGAAACATCCTGGATTTCTCTTTCATTGAGATTGTTGGAGTCAAAATCCAGAACAAAGATACGCGGTTTTGGAGCATCCGGATGGACCACTAAGGTGCCCGGAGAAGATCCTGGAGGGATGCGGCGTTTGAAGAGGCTTTGGGCGCTCCGGCCCGCGGATTGAACGCCACGGCCCACGGAGTGAATGAGATCATTTGCTGATTTCATGGATATCTATTCTATAATACCTACTCTATCAGAGCATACTTAATATGAACCCTCTGCACCGACTCAAACCCCAGGCAGAAATCAGCGAAGGCGATGTACAGCAAGGCCTGCGCATGGTGCTTTTTGACGGCATCTGCTCGCAGATCATGGGAGTGCTCACAGGCGGCGCCTTTCTGGTGGCCTTTGCCCTCCTGCTGGGGGCTTCCAACAAAGTAATCGGCCTCATTGCCGCGGCAGGCCCTCTGACCCAGCTCCTGCAAATCCCGGCTATTTATCTGGTCGAGCGCTCGCGCATGCGCAAACTGCTGGTTGTGGCAGCCTCCTTTCTGAGCCGGCTCTTCTGGATCGGAATTGCCCTCATTCCCTGGTTCTTGCCCGAGCCCGCTCGCATCCCAGCCCTCTTGATCTTTTTGTTCCTTTACTTTGGTCTGGGAACACTTTCAGGCGGTGCCTGGACCTCCTGGATGCGCGATTTGATCCCGGAAAACATCATGGGCTCCTATTTCGGGAACCGGCTGGCAATTGCTACCCTGCTCTCCGCGGTGCTCAGTATCTTTGCGGGGCTGGGGCTGGATCTTTACAAGAAGCACTTTCAAAATGAAATCGGCATTTATCCAATCATTTTCCTGGTGGGGGCTGCGGCGGGACTTTTGGGTATTTACTTCCTTTCCAAAGCGCCCGAGCCTCAAATGGCGCCGGTCGAACGCTTTGACCTCTTTCAAGCCCTTGGTAAACCCTTTCGCCAAAAGAACTTTCGTCAGCTTCTCATTTTTCTGGGATGGTGGAGCTTCGCAGTCAACCTGGCTGCCCCCTTTTTCACGGTCTACATGCTCAAACGGCTGGGCCTGGGTATGGGCATGGTCCTGGGACTCTCCGTGCTCAGCCAATTGGTCAATGTGGCCTTTCTCAAATGGTGGGGGCCTCTGGCGGACAAGTTCAGCAACAAGTCCGTGCTCGCTGCGTCAGGGCCTTTGTTTATCCTGAGCATTGGGCTTTGGCCTTTTACGACCATGCCAGACAAGTATTTCCTCACGATTCCCCTGCTCGTGCTCATCCACATGTTGGCGGGAATGAGCACGGCCGGCGTCACGCTCGCCTCCTTTAATATTGCCATGAAGCTCGCTCCAAGAGGCGATGCCACAGCCTATTTGGCCACCAACGCCCTGGTTTCCGGGGTGGCGGCAACTCTGGCTCCCATCCTGGCCGGATTCGGGGCAGACTGGTTTGCCGGGCAGGAACTGAGCGTGCTCATTAGGTGGTCCTCGGAACACATCGGCCGGCATTTCCAGGTGGTTGCCATGGATCTGAGGAGTTTGGACTTCCTATTTATATTGGCCGTGATTGCAGGCTTCTATGCTTTGGCCCGCCTTATTGCCGTGCAAGAGGAGGGAGAGGTGGAAGAGGACATTGTGTTGCCGGCGCTCTTTTCTGAAGTCCGGAAATCCGTGCGGCATGTTTCGAACGTGGCAGGTCTGCGCACGCTCGTTTACTTCCCTTATAGCCGGCTCGAGCGCTTCATGAAGAAGATAATCTAACCCCAAGCAGCTCCGGAGGTTTCCCAAGCCCCCGCAACTGAACTGTGGCGTCCTTCAGCCAAATCTCGTACTTCCTTTGTGCTTTCTCTCCGCTGAGATACTGGCAAGTTGTCTCGATCATACGCCGCGCCGTATACTCCACCACAGGATCCGGAACTCCATTGTCGTGTTCGGACTGAGCCGACATATCGCATTGGTCATTGACGAAATCTATGGCCAGAAAACGCCGCTTTCCTTCTTTTTCATCAATGGCTATCTCAGTTGAAAACCAGGACATTTGGGTAATTTGCGCAATCTTGGACACAATCTTCACCAAAGGGTACAGACTATACGCATTGAATTCTTCATAGGACACATGGGCGTAGCGGTTGGCCACATCATCCCACCAGCAAGGGATGATCGTGTCAAAAAGGTTGAAAACTCTGAACCAAGCACGGTTTCCATTGAGGTGAATTGGCACAATCCTTTCCTGCAGCAAAAAGTCGTCTCCGCGATCGTACTTGCGCGCTCCGGCGATTTCCCGAATGGTCCCTTTGGCTTCGCGGATAACCCCCAATTGGCCAAATCCCAAGGAAGGCTTGATCACAAAAGGAACACCCAGCTTGGCCCTTTCTTCATCCGGAAGCCTGTATGTTTGAGGCTGCCAGTTACGAACCACAACTGTGTACGGGGCCAGCACCCCCGCATGGGTCAGCTCATAATAAATGGCAGCCTTATTAACCGCCAACTGAGTGCGGTCCGGATCATTGATGACCATTCCCCCCGCATCCTTCGCTGCGTAACAAACCCTTGCGTAAGGATCTCCCTTCTTGTGATACGTGGCCTGGCCGTCCAAACACACTTTGATCCTCATATTTTTTTCTTCCAAATCCCGGATTACCTGCCGCACATTCTCTTCGGTAATCCATAACATAGAGAGATTCTTCTGCTTGCAGACCGCCTGGAGATGATCGACAAATTTCTCTTTTATCGTGCCTCCCCAGTTCAAGGCAAAATCGTATGTTTTCAATTCAGGCCACCCCGGATTCGTCGATTTGAAACAGCAGCTTGTCCGCGTCTATTGTTGCCTGGACTCCCAAAGGAAGAGTCACATGCGGCGCCTCGCGCTCACTCTTGTGCCCTGAGGGAAAACCGAACAGGATGGGGATATCGTACCCCGCAAACACTTCCGCAACCAGAGCCCGAAACTCATCGAACTCTTCAAAGCATTCCACCATTTGCCCGAACAGGACTCCCCTGATTCGCCGGAACTTCCCGGCTTGCCTCAGTTTAAACAGGAATCTCCGGGTTTGCTCCAAAGTCTCATCCACCTCTTCCAGAAAAAGAATGGAGTCCTCGGTGGACAAGCTGTAAGGAGTCCCGATCATGGCCGTGATCAAAGAAAGATTGCCTCCCGCCAGCCGGCCTGTGGCCCTGCCCGGGCTCAGGGCCACCAGGTGCGGAGCCAGGATCGGTCCTAAAGGTTCCGTATGAGTAAGTGCGCGTTCCAAGTAGGAGAGTGTGACTGAGTTCATCCCCTCGTAGATTTCGTTGGCCACCACAGGACCGTGAAATACAACCGTATCGGAAATCTTCTGAAGAAAGAGCAAGAGATTGGTGATATCGCTGTAGCCCACAAAAATCTTGGGATTGCGGCGAATCACTCTTTTATTGAGGAAAGGCAGAATTTGAATCGAACCATACCCGGCCTTGGCGCACAAGATAGCCTTGACCTTGGGGTCGAGATACATGCGATTGATTTGCGCGGCACGCTGCCGGTTGTGCCCGGGTTTGGACCAACACGGGTTAAAGATGGCCCGCTCATACTTCACCCGGAATCCCAGAGAACGCAGCTTCTCCACGCCGCGAATGAAGTTGTCTTTATCAAAGGCACTGGCGGCTGCCACAATTCCGATGGTGTCTCCGGGTCTGATGGGTGCGGGTTTAATCATAAGAGTTTCATCTCAAGACAACCCTAAATTCCGGATCGCCCAGGCTGCAAGAGCCAGAAGAATCCAGAATCCGCAGAGATCGGTGATGGTGGTTAGGATAGGCCCGGAAGCCAAGGCAGGATCCTTGCCCACAGCCCGGAGGCCCAAGGGAATCAAACTTCCCAAGGCCAACGCAACAAAGGTGTTGAGAGCAAGGGCAAGACCTACGATCACCCCCAGCCACGCATTGCCGTACCATAACCACGCCACGACTCCAATCAAAACACCCAAGGCTGGCCCGTTAATAAAACCAACCGACATCTCCTTCCATAAGACTCTCAAATAATCTTTTGGCCTGGTGCGGCCCGTGGAAAGCTCACGAATGCTCACGGCAATCGCCTGATTGCCCGCACATCCGCTCATATCGGAAATAATTGGTAAGAACACGGCAATGGCCACCACTGCTTCGATCACGCCCGCGTACACCGCGATCACACTCGCGGCAATCATATTGAGAAGCACATTGATGCCCAGCCACGACAGCCGCCGCCAGGACCGGCTCCACAGAGGATTGTCGCGGAACTCTTCACCGCCGACAATACCGACCATTTCCAGGAGTTCCTCATCCGCCTGCTCCTCCGCCTCTTCCATGGCAGCGCGGTGGGTCACGACCCCCAGCAAACGCTCCTTGTCATCCACCACCGGCAAAGCCAAATAGTGGTAGTCCCTGAAGGCATTCACAACCTCTTCTGCCGGCAGATCCACCGGAATGGAAGTCGGGTCACCATTCATAATTTCCGAGAGCGGTGTATCAGCGTCGCATAGGAGCAGTGCCCGGGGAGTCACTGTTCCCACAAGACGATTCTCAGTGTCTACCACATAAAGATAGGTCGCAGGATATTCCGAGTATCTGCGGACCTTGGATCTCAACTCCCCAACCACCTCTGCTGCCACAGAATCTACGGGAATGGAAATGAGCTCCGTTTGCATGAGCCCGCCGGCTGTATCTTCCGGGTAAGACAACAGCTTCGCCGCAGCTTCCGCATCCCGCTGTGTCAGAGAGGACAGAATCGCGTTGCGATCCTCATTGGATATGTCTTGCAGAATATCCGCTGTCTCGTCCGTGCGCATTGCCCGCACGACCCTTGTGGCAAACTGAGGGTCCTGTTCCAGAAGGTGGTGCAGAACCTGCGCAGCGATATCGTCCGGAAGTGCTTCGAGAAGATCCGCAGCAAAGGTGCGCCTTATGAGCGAACAGACCTTCGGGATATTGTCTTTGCAGTGGGTTTGGAGAAATGCGGCAGCAGCCGCCGGGTGCAGGGAAGGAAGGGAATCGGCAATCGCCTGCCAATCCTCCAGGCCGGCGGAATTCTTCAGACACTCTTCGAGCTCGATTTGTTCCATCAGCTTATCCCGTGATCCCTAATCCTGCGGCAATGCAGTTGATACTGAGCAGCAAGTGAGTGCGGTCCAGCTCAGTACCCGAACCAGTCAATACTTTCTTGAGCAAGCGAATCTGCGTGCGGTGAATCTCCTTTAAACCGGGCGAACGAATCTCCCTCATAATTGAAGTATTGGGGATTTCATCTTCCAGACTTTGCACTCCGGCAATCGCCAAAAGAGCCGTTCGCAAAGCTTCATGCTCCATGGCGACTTCGGAATAAATTCGCCCGGCCAACTCCGCATTATCGCACAACAGAGAATACTCCTTGGCGATATCCATATCCGCCACAAGGATGCTCTTCTTCAAAGAGAGCACAAGGTTGTTGAAAAATCCCCACTCCTTGTACATCCGGCGAAAGCACTCCAGCCGTCTTGGATCGGAGGCAGCCTCCTTAAAGGCCGTCCCCGCTCCATACCATGCCGAAATAAGATGGCGGTTTTGATTCCAGGAAAAGACCCAGGGAATGGCCCGCAGATCTTTGATCTCCAAAGTGTCCCGGCGTTTGGTCGGACGCGAACCGATATTGAGCAAACCCAGCACATCGATGGGGGAGGTCTGGCGAAAATAATCCATAAATCCCGGCAGATGAACAAAACGATGGTAGGCCTCATAGGAAGACTTGGACAAGTTCTCCATTTCGGCCAGGTATTCTTCAGGAACCTGCGGAGGCCCCATCTCATTGCCAAGACTTGCAGCCAAAACACTCCCCACCAGGAGTTTCAACTGATAAAGCGCAGTTTCCGAATTGGAGTACTTGGAGGAAATGACCTCTCCTTGCTCCGTAATTTTGATCCTTCCGCGCAACGTGCCGGGCGGGAGGCCCAAAATGGTGCGGTGTGTCGGACCGCCGCCTCGCGAAACCGACCCCCCGCGACCATGGAAAAACTTAAGCCGGACTTTGTGCTTATCGGCCACCTGCATCATGGACTCTTGGGCTTTGTAGATCTCCCATTGAGAGGTAAGTATACCGCCGTCCTTGTTGGAATCTGAGTAGCCCACCATTACCTGTTGGGACATCTTGGCGTGCGCCAACGTCCTTTGGATAATCGGGATTTGGAACAACACGTCCAACATTTGCGCGGAGTTCTGCAAGTCTGAAATGGTCTCGAATAGCGGGACGATTGACAACGGACAATAGGCTTCCTCAAATCCTCCCACTTCCTTAACTAAGAGATAGACCATCAAAAGATCCGAAATATCCCGGGTCATAGACACAACGAATGAACCCAGAGACTCGCGGTCCAGATGATTCCAGGCCCAGGGAACCAGGCGGAATGTATCAATTAATTCCTGGGTACCTGCGGAATAACGGTGCCATTCGGCAAGCAGTGGCCGTTTGGACTCGATCTGCTCCACAAGCCACTGCCGCTTCTCCTTTTCTGATTTATTGAGATAAGAGCCTTGGCCGGTCGCTTGGGAGATTTCCTCAATAGCCCGCTCCAATACCTCGCTATTCTCACGAAGATCCAGGCGCGCTAAATGAAGCCCGAATGTGCGCACCCGCATTTCAAAAGGCCTGATCCACATGTTATCGGCTTGCTTGCCGCCATTCTCCCGGAGACTCCTTCGAATAATCGAGACATCCTCTATCAACTCATTCACATTTTGATAGGCATGAGCCGGCCAATCCTCCAACCTCGGAATCTCTTCAACCGCCTTTCTTCTGGCGCGTATCTTCGCCAGAATGGTTCCTAACTTAATCCGGTAAGGCTCATGGAGATTTCTTTCTGCCAAAACCCTGAAGTCATCCACCAACGCCGAGTCGCTATCCAAAGAGGCCTTGAGTTCGTCTGATACTAGGCATTCCAAATCGGATTGGGAGAAGCGCTTGATGAGAGCCTGGAGCTCTCCGGCATAAAGGTCCAATACTGTCACAGCATGCCGGATAAGGGCATGGCGGGTCACCTGCGCGGTCACAAAGGGATTCCCATCCCGGTCCCCTCCGCGCCAACTACTAAACTGCAGCACTGAAGGCACCCCAAAGCGCTCTCCGGGGAAAGCGCCGCGCAAGGCTTTGGAAAGACGCGAAAGCACTGTCGGCACTACCGGATAAAGTGTTTCCCGGAAATAGAAAAGCCCGTTCTCGATCTCATCGACAACCCGGGGTTTCTCCAGATAGATATCGCCGGTCTGCCAGAGAATTTCGATTTGGGCTCGGATGCGCTGGACTAAGATTTCCCGTTCCCAGCTCCGGAGTTCCCGGTAGGCTAATTCGTAGATCGAATCATAAATAAAGCGATGAGCCTCCAGAATAGTCACCCGTTTGGCTTCGGTTGGATGCGCCGTCAACACCGGTTGAATTTCGAAGCCGGACAAAAGCTCCTCGATCTGCTCTGCCTTCACCCCTTGCCGCACAGCGGCATTTACTACGGACTGAAATGTCCAGATCCTGGAGGGATCGTCCCCCGGAACAGCGCTAATGGCTTCTCTTTCTTTGATGCGCCGTTGCGCGCCTGCCTCAAACTCTTCCGCAATACTCAAAAGATGGAAGTAAATAGAGTGCGCTTGAATGACGGCTTCTTCCTCTTTGGAGTCGGCCGGAGTCACCGGACGCAATGCGGGCTCCTCACGTACGACTCCCCCACAGAGGTCCGGCAACGCATTTGCAATCCGCGGAAAACTGCTTTCCCGGAGAATATCTTTGAGAAATGACACAAGCTGCGCTGACTGAGCCCGAAGTTGCTCTATATCAAAGGGAAGGTCTTTGGGGGAAGTGGACGGCATTTCCGGATTCATTTTCAGGTTATCGCTCCTATTTCAAAGCAAACCCACCCCAGTTTACAGGCTGAGGTGGGCTGCTGAAAGGTATTCCCTTTCCGATCTTGGCCGGCTTTATTCCAACATGCTCCGCAGCATCCATGCGGTTTTTTCATGGATCTCCAAACGCCGTGTCAGCAGATCTGCGGTGGATTGATCATTCGCTTTTTCGGCCGCAGGGAACACAGACCTAGCGGTCCGGATCACCGCTTCCTGACTTTCCACCAAAGAGCGCAGCATCTCCGCGGCACTCAAATCACCGGAACTTTCTTTGACGCTCGCAAGCTTGGAGAATTCCGCATAGGAGCCCGGCGCAATCACACCCAGGGCCCGAATGCGCTCGGCAATCTCATCGACTGCGGTGGCCAACTCTGTATACTGAACCTCAAACATGGAATGCAAGGCCTGGAACATCGGACCCGTCACATTCCAGTGGAAGTTGTGGGTCTTGATGTAAAGCGTATAACTGTCTGCCAGTAAACGCGATAAACCTTGGGCAATCTCCTGCCTGCCCTTTTCTTCAATCCCAATATCCATGGGGATCCCTGCCTGTACTGCCATATCAAACCTCCTCGTTTCCGGTTTGTGAACCAAACGATTTACTATTCGACACGAGAAGACCCAGTGAGTCAAGAGGGCCCATCTTGCCCTTCTCAGGATCCTCCCGCCTTCTCGCTTTCCTAGGAGCTCTTAAAGTGATCCGCCTTGCTCTTGAAGAGCACATTGAACGTGGTCAAGGAACCGTAACTGCGCGTGATGTACTGCTGAAGCTCGACCTTTTCAGCATCGGCAAGCTTGTCATTCGAATTGATCTTTTGCTCAAGCACCCGGAGATTGTTCCGGACCATCACGATTTTGTGAAAGAAGGTTTCAATAGGCACTTCTTTTGCTTGCTGTTCAACATTTTCAGGCTTAAGTATTAACGTGCCGCCCTGCCATTTGTTTCCGAGACCTTCAATCATCTCGGATGCACGCTGCTCATCCAGAATCTCTCCGGCACACTCTTTCACCAATTGGCGCACCAAAGACCTCAGCGGCACGGAACTTTCGCCCACTTGAACTGAAATATCGTCAATTTTCATCTCTATCCTCGGTAACTCACGGCACATCCATTGATTGAGCTAAGGTCTCACGGTTTGGATCCGGATAACTCTTGATGAACAGCGAGACATTGAACGCTCCTTGGTTTCGATGCCCCTCGCAAGCAACAGGAGTCAGTCTACAATAAACGGCAGAGATTCGGCTATTGCATCTAAAAGAGGCTGGTCGAAATGCGGCCGCCCTAAGATGTCCTGGGTAGGGGGGCGCCGGCACCTAATCGCCTAATTCTAATTAACTTACAAAGTAGACGGCTGAAAACAAATCTGCTATTCTCCTTTATTGCTTTGGAGGGCATCCACTGTGAAAAAGATACTCTGCTTGATCACTGTACTTTTTTTGGCTTCTAACGCACCGGCGCTTGCTTACGAAACCTCCCCGGATTCGAACTGGAAGGTCACGCTGGGCTTGGGCGGAATAATTCGCCCTGAATACGAGGGCAGCGACAGTTATGAAGGCTGGCCGCTACCTTACATCGATCTCAAGTATAAGGACCGCTTTTTCTTGAATCCCTGGCGGGGAATCGGCTTGGATCTCTACAAAAATGAAGAACTTACTGTAGGGACTGCCTTGGGTTTCGACTTTGGCCGGGACGAAGAAGACGATGCTCTCTTACAGGGAATGGGAGATGTGGGCGAGACCGTAGAACTGGGGCTCTTTGCAGAATACAAGCTGGATCCCCTGACATTTGGATTGGACTTTGCCCAAGACATCGCCGATGGGCATGGAGGCTTCACCCTCGGCGGAAGCTTGGGATCTAAGTTCGCGCTCCCCGATCACTCAACCTTCTTGATGCCTTCCTTAAATGCCACTTTTGCCAGTGAAAACTACATGGAAAGTTATTTTGGCGTGGATCACCTGCAAGCTGTGCGTTCTTCTCTGGCCTTCTACGATGTGGAATCGGGCATTAAAGATGTCGGCGCTTCACTGCGGGTGCTGCACCGCCTGGATAATCACTGGTCTGTGGTGGGCTTTGTGAGCTACTCACGCCTGGTGGGGGATGCGGCAGACAGTCCTGTAGTCGCAAAAGAAAACCAGTTCACGGGCGGGTCTTTCCTTACCTACACCTTTTAGGGACGGTTCTCGCTATCCCCATACGAGACAACGAATTGCGAAAGGGTCGTCCCCTTGCCCAGATCAATCATAACGAATGCTGTCCTCAAGACAGTGGGTTCAAAGCAGGTCGGAGGGGGACGGTTCTCGCCCAACTCGTTATGGTCACAGGGGTAAGCGAGACCTGTCCCTAAAGGTCGGGGGGTTCGTGGAAGGTGTCTGGGATGATAGCAGCAGTAGCGGCCACGGCTTCGGTTTCGCCGGGCAGCATCCGGATTGTTTTCCAGGAGCCGCCGAGATAGCGCAAAATCAGCGGAATTGTCAGCAGCAAGAAGCTGAGGACCAGGGCCACCCAGGCGGCTTCGGGGCTGGCCCCCACCACTTTGAGCATCACAAACACGACCGGGGCGAGGATCCAGTGCAAAGTAACGGAATAGCACATGGTCCAGAAAGTGTCCCCGGCTCCGCGCAGGGCTCCGATAAACACCACCAATACCGCCTCGACCATGACATAGAGAGAGGCTGTGCGCACCATGAACACTGCCGTGGGCCGGGCCCGGGCAAACACCCCTCCTGCATCGCTTGTGTGGAACAAGTCCACGAGCAGGCCCGGAAAGCACACAAAGAACAGGAGAATTACCAGGGAGTACATCCAGCCCACCTTTAGCCCCGACATGGTGGCCCGGTGGGCTGTTTCCGGATCGCGCGCGCCCATGTAACGGCCCACCAAGCTCGTCACTCCGATCTCCACGCCAATGAGCGGCACAAAGGAAACCATATCCCAATTGAACATGAGCGTCGCAGCAGTGGCCGAGACCTCCCCCGCACTATGAAAAAGTAAGACGATCAGGGTAAAGGCCAGGAGGTTCAGAAACATCTCCACCCCGGCCGGGTACCCAAAGCGCAACAAGGTGCGCATCACCTGGGAGTCAAAACGCAGAGAACGGTCAATTCCAAATTCCCGGCGGTTGGCCGCGCTCAAATAAGAGCTCAGGAGAATGGCCAAGCCGCAGACCGTGCCTGTAATCGTGCCATAAGCCGCTCCCTGAATACCCAAGGCAGGGAAGCCCAGCTTTCCAAAAATAAGAAGGTAATTGACCCCCACATTGACGAGCAGGGTCACCAGGGAAGCCAGCATCACAATCCGCGTCCGGCCGATACCCGAGAAGAAACTGCTCAGGCATTGACGCAACAGACTCAGAATCACGGCGCTAAGCAGGATATTGAAGTAGAGCTTTTGCGGCGCAAGCTGCGCAGCTCCGATCCCCGTGGCCTCAAAAAGGCTGTGCATCAAAGGTCTGCAAAGCAAGAGGATGGGATAGGCGACGCAGGCAATGAGGACTGCCTGGCTCAGCGTAATGGAGCAGCGATCTTTGCGGCCCGCGCCCAGATTCTGCGCGATCACGGCCGTTGCATAGCCTGTGAGGCCGAGGAAAAAGGCCATCATCATATAAGCACTGAGGCCGCCGGCCATCGAGGCGTTCATCAGATCCGGACCCAGGCGGGACAAAAACATGCGGTCCGTGAAAGTCATGACCGTATCGCAGGCGTGGGAAACCATCATCGGGAGAGCAACGCCGATGACCTCACGCATCCCGCCCTGGGCCGGTTTGGAGGAGTTCATCTGTGCCTGTATTAAATCCTAGAGATTCGGATTGACCTCGGACCACTCGGATGTGGGAGGCAAGATCCCCATCTCAATGACTTCGTCACGCAGTTTGGCCAGGTGCTTGTAAGATTCCTTCAAAGCGGCCATCTCCGCTGCCGTGCCCTTGGGCAGTGAGTATTTCACCCCGTTCTGGGTGATTTTGCTCTCCAAAGCCATCAAGGTGTGCCCGAATCCGTCTGAATTGATGTACCCGCCGCAGGGCCAAGGATAGGCTTTTCCGCCCATGGCCGCGGCCACCATCGCAACAGCCTGATGGCTGGGACTCTGGAAGGAGGACCGGCCCCGGAGCTGGATCACGCGCTTGCCTCCCTGAATCACATGCTGGCGGATCTCCGCCCACTTTTCCTCAGGGAGGGCATCGGTCCCGATCAAATCGTCCAAGGCCTTGCCCTGAACCTTCACGGTAGAGGAAAAAACGGCCATCATTTCGCCATGGCCGCCATAGGTGCGGCAACCCGTGACATCGTCCTGGGGAACACCAAAGTGCTGGCTCAAGGCTGTCTGCAAACGCGTGCTGTCCAGGCCGGCAAGGGTCATAACCCGCTTGGGTTCCAGGCCCGAGTGCACCAAAGCAATCAAGCCCGTAACATCCGCCGGGTTAAAGATAATGTTGAGGATTTTGAGATCCGGACAGTACTGCTTAATGTCCTTGCCCAGCTGGGCGGCGATCTCGGCGTTTCCCTTGAGGAGGTCCTCGCGGGTCATGCCCTCCTTGCGGGGCGCGCCCCCGGAAGAAATGATGTACTTGGCTCCCTTAAAAGCCTTCGCGATGTCTGTGGTCCAGGTGAGATTGGCCCCTTCAAACCCGCAATGATACATCTCCTCCGCCGCTCCCTCGAGCCCTTTGGCAAAGGGATCATACCCGCAGACATTGGGCGTCAGTCGCTGGGTGAGAACGGATTGCATCATATTGGAACCAATCATGCCGGCCGCACCGGCAATCACGAGCTTGTCTTGTGTCAGATAGGCCATGGATCAATCTCCTGTTGAAATCTCAAATTGGGTTGGTCCGGATCTGACAGACTACCCCTTGATTCAATGTCTGTCAAAACTTCTATTGGGAATGCTTTTCCTGGATCTGTTCGGGAGAAACCAGACGGTCGGTCAAGCGCTGCCATTCCAAAATGAGCTCTTGCAAGCGCACCTGGTGCAGCACAAGATTAAAGCGGTTGGTGTCCAGACCATTGACGGCTTGGATATAGTCGTTGAGGGTGACCTTTCCGTAGGTGTAGTTCTCGGATTCATCCTCCAAGACAGATCGGGAAAGCGCGATCTTTTCGTTGGCGATCGCAGCCAGTTCCCGTTCGCGGTCAATCTCCAAGCGCAGATTCCGGATCTGGGTGTACAGCCGGAAATGCGTATTTTCCACGTCGAGTTCTGTGCGCCGCCGCTCAATCTTGCTGAGCTCATGCTCTGCGCCGTCCACCTGGTCCGGAAACGGCCACTCCACACTGAAGCCTGCGAATAGCACGCTGTCCTCCCGCACGACTTGGAATTCTTCTCCCTGCAGTTCATAACTCAGCAGGAGGTTAATGGAGGGCAGCAAATCGTCCGCTTCGCGAGCCACTTCCAGACCGCTTTTTTGCTCCAGCAAGTCCAGCACCTGGTAGGTCCGGCTCTGATTCCGGAACTCCGTATAGTCCTGGATAAAATCATTCTCCGGGCCCGCAAAGGGATCAGGCAAGTTTGGAACGTATTCCGCGTCATCCGGGGCGCGCATCGCAGTCAAAATCACATTTTCCGCGCGCCGGTAAGTGTTTTGCAATTCCAAGAGTTTTTCCCGTTTCGCCATAACCTGCAGCGTGATCTTGTTGACGTCGATTTCCTTGGCAATGCTGCTGCCTTGGCGCTCCTTGATATTGTCCAAAAGCTTGAGATTTTCGCGGTAAGAAGACTCCCCGATCTCGACATTCTCATAGGCCTCATCCCAAACCAGGTAGGCCTCAATCAGCGTGGCCATGTAATCTTCATAGGCTTCCACGATCTGGTGGCGCGCCACCTCGACTTCAAGCCCCACGATCTTATCCAGGAGCCGGGTGGACCTGCCAAAGGCGTTTTCGGCAATCGGCTGAGAGAGGGTCAGCCCAACCGACGAACTGCTATCCGTGTTGGTGAATCTGGGGCTCGCGGAATAATCCACGCTGATCTCCGTCCCTGTATGCGGAAAAAGCTTGCTCAGGCCCATGGACACATCGGGCTCTTCCCTTCCTTGATTCAGGTAAAAGGCGTACTGCCCTTTGACGGAGAGCACCAAATCCCGGGCCGGCAGCCGGAGGGCCTTTTGATACTTGAGGGCGAGCTCCTCAATGAGGATACGCTCGAATTCCGTGTCCTCCTGCGTCGCCTTTGTCAGGAATTGCTGCAGGCTGAGTTTTTGTGGGGAGACTGTGTCCCGGGTTTGAGAACGTCCCTGACTTGTTCCCAATAGAAGGAGAATTCCAAGACTCAGAATCGGGATCCATTGGCAGCGCTTAAGCACTCAGAACCCCCTCCCGGGATTTGGACTGCGTAAGCCCGAAATCATGCCCCACGCGATACACACAAGGCATGAGCAGCAAGGTGATTAGAGTCCCAAAAATCATGCCCCAGGTCAGGGCCAACATCATCTCGGCCAGCATGGCATCGTAGCCGGCCAAACCATAGGCCGTGGGGAACATACCGACTACGGTGGTGATGGTGGTCAGCAATACGGCCCGTAAACGCGTCTTGGCGATCTCGGCAATCTGAGGGTTCACAGTTTCAGGGGACTGTTTGGGATCAAAGTCCTTATCCAATTTGACCATCATGATAATCGAATCGTTGATAACCACTCCGGCTAATCCCAAAGCACCCACGGCCGCATAAAAACCGAACAACATTTTGCCGTGCAGATAGAAGGCTAAAATAATCCCCACAAGGCCGAAAGGAATGACCAGCATAATGATCACGGGTTTGATCAAGGATCCAAAGAGGATCGCCAAAATAAAGTAGATCAGAAGAAGCGCCAGAATCACCGCATTGCGAAAGTCGCTCTGGGATTCCCGGGTATCCTGAATCTCTCCGGCAAAGGTCAAAAGCGTGGTTGGGTATTTGGAAAGAATCTTCGGAAAGACTTCCTTCTCAAGAACTCCGGCCGCATCCAAAGGAGTCCACTGACTGCCGGGACTCAATCCGGCATAAATGCGCGAGGTTCGTTTTAAATCATGCCGCGCGATGGAACTAGGCGACATCACGGGCTCCACAGTCACGATATCTGCCAGAGGAACCAGATAGTTGCTGCGATTTTCCACCGGGATCCTGAGGACTTGCTCAATGCTCGTCTTGGCCTCATCCACCGTAGTCAGCCGGACACGGACTTCCTCATCTCCATCGGAGAATTCGTAGAGCACACTCCCTTCCAAAGCCGCCCTGAAGGTGGATGCCACATCGGAGGGACTGATGGACAAGCGCTTGAGTTTTTCGCGATTCAGGCGAATTCGATACTCCGGAATCATCAAACCCTCGTCGATTTCCACATCGCGTAATTCAGAGTACTTCTGCATCTCCTCCACCAAGGTTTCCAGGATCTGCGCGCGGACAGCATCGTTATTCTGTTGGACTAAAATCTCGATCGGACTTCCGGACTCCTGGCCCCAGCGGCTCTTCCGAAACTCCACCTTCCCGTATCCCTCAAGCCCCTTAACCTTCTGCTCGATCTCCGCAATCAGCTGATTGGCTGACTTTCGACGCTTCTCCTTGGGCACGATCTCGATAGTTATCCGGAATTTATTTTCTTCGGCTGAACCTCCACGCCGGCTCCGGGCAATTCCAGACCGGAACCCCACGACTTCCTTCCCTAAATATGGGGCAATCACATCCTCTATTTCCTGAATTTTCTCCGCAGTTTCATACCGGGTCATCTGAGACCGGGTCTCCCCCGTAAGAACCAGATCGCGCGTTTCCTCATTGGGAAACATCTCATACTTCATTTTTTGAGTCAGTACCACACTCGCCAAAACAAGAAGCAGCCCAAATCCCAGGAAGACAAATAATCTGTACGGCAACACCCGCTTGAGAAAGGCTGCATACAGATCTTCGATTCCCTCAAACCAGTGGACCTTTTCTCTTGACTCAGGGGCTTCCCTCCGGGTTGATCCGCTGAATCGCCGGAGAAAAAGAGGCATGGGAAGCTGCATGTGAGCGGGCAGAATAAAGAGCGATTCAAAAAGACTCGCCCCCAACATCAAGAAAATCACAGGAGGGATGAATTCGATAAAAGCCCCAAATCGTCCTTCAAAAAAGTAAAGAGGGATAAAGGCCACGCAAGTAGTCAAAATGCTGGCGACAATGGGCAAGAGAACAAAAGACGTTCCTTCCACAACGGCTTTAGCCTCGGCAACACCTTGGCGCAGCAGCCGGTTGATGTTTTCCGCCACCACAATGGCATCATCCACCACAATCCCCAGCACAATAATGACGGCAGCCAGCGTGGTCCCGTTAATGGTGTAGCCCATCAGATGGCCGCCGATCATGGTCGCGCAAAGACTGAAGGGAATACCCATGGCCACCCAAAGACCGGAACGCTTATTGAGAAACACAAAGAGCATTCCCAAAATGAGCACGAAACCGATCCCTCCATTCAGGCTGATGAGAGAAAGCCGGTTGCGCACATCAATGGATTCGTCGTCCAGAAGAAACAATTCAATGGGCGTATCTTTTAGATTCTGCACGCGGAACTTCCCAACCACCGCTTCGACCACATCCAGAGCCTCCAGGATTCCCGAGGAGGTGCTTTTGACCGCATTCAAGATCACGGCCTCATGACCATTCACCTTGATAATGGAGTCATTCTTTTCAAATCCGGATTCCACTTCTGCGACTTCCCCAAGCCGGACTACTTGTCCCTCAAATCCGCCCTGGATGATGAATTCCCTAAACTTCTCCGGACTATCCAGCTCTGAAAGAACCGTAACCTTGGGTTCCTCCCGGGCCTCCAGGGACCCTGCGGGCTGCCGGATGTGGTTTTCCCGAATCTCCCTCAGAACCGTGTTAAAGGGAATGTCGTAGCGGACCAGGCGTTCCGGATAGGCCCGTATCTGGATTTCCTCCTGCAGGTAGCCTCTGCGGTTGATATCACTGACCTGAGGCAGGCTCAAAAGTTGGGTCTCCAGGGCCAGCGCGTACTCCTGGAGTTGCTTGCGGGTTTCGAGGTCCAGCAGCCGGGCGTCTTTGTGAATGAGCGCGATGTCCAAGATCGCCTTTTTCGCAGTCTTGAACACCCGCACATTGGGGTCATCGATGATATCATCCGGCAGGTTTACATCGAGCACCGTGCTGCGGATTTCGGTAAGGACTTCCTCTATGTTGGGGATTCCCCTTTCCAGCTCCACATCAATGCTGGACTGCCCCACGCTGGAAGTGCTGGTAAGACGGTAAACCCCATCCACATTCCGAAGCTCTTCTTCCAGGGGCCGCGTGACAAAATACTCCACATCCTCAGCAGGGGCTCCCGGATAACGCACGGATACATGCACATGGTCGAAGGTAATGGCGGGCATCTCTTCTTTGCTGGTCTGTTGCCACGCAAAGACGCCCCCGATAAGAACCGTGAGAAATATGAGATTGGTCAGCAGATGCCGTTCGGCAAAATACGCGATCAGTTTTTCACACATAGATCTATTTGGATTCCCACTCCATGCGCTGATGTCTATTCCCGCGTCGAGCCTGATGATCCTGCCGGGCAGCCTCCAGCGCTTTATATTTCTCCTGCTGTTCCGGATTGAGCATACTCAGAATCTCCACGTTGGTCTTCTCGCGCAAGGCCTCCATCTGCGGTTTCATTTGCTCCCGGAGACCGCGGAACTGCTCCCGCTTTGAATTCAAGATGGTTTGGAGCTGCGTTGCCTGCTGTTCATTCAAATTAAGCGCCCTGCTGAAATGCTCAAGCCTCTGTTGAGGATCATGCCACTTCTTGTGGCTCATGGATTGGTTCTTCCCCCCAACCCAACCCAGGCTCAAACCCAACAAAAATACAACAATCAAGATTGCCAAACGTTGCAGGCGTAAGTTTCTCATGACCACTCTCCTAGAGTATATTCGAGGACGTCTCCCGCATCCCAATTGTCCTCGAGCAATGCATCAACAGCTGTGTTTTGGCCGCTATTCTGTGAAAAAAGATTCAAGCCCGTGGCAGGCAATTCTGCGCCGTTCCCGTTGACGACAAAGAGGAAAAGCCCCAGAGCCAGGACCGGGGCTGCCGCCCATCCTAAATCCAAGGTCCAATCCGGGATTCTCAACGCCGGGAACTGCCACAGCCGTGTGGCGGGGGCGCTTTCCTGCCGGACCCGATCCATCACCCCCTCGACAAAAGCATTGTCTTCACTCCAGGGCGCCGTGGAAAACAGCGCCTGCGATAGAGCCCTTAGCTCTTCGTAGCGCTCTTGGCAGAACTCGCAGCTTTCAAGATGGGCACGAATTTCCCCGGCCTTCGGCTCAGGCAATTCGCCGTCAAAATAGGTGTTTAGATCGATTTCGGATATGTGTGGTGACATAACTCATTTCCTGGTTGACCGGGTGTCAGGCACCACTTGTGAAGCATCTCAATTAGACTGTGGTGCCTGACACCCTTCTGAACTTTAGACGTTTCCGGGGGTCCGGAAGTGTCCCAGTTTATCCCGGAGTTCCGACCGGGCCCTGCGCAGCTTCGCTTTGACCGAATCCAGGGAAGAATCCAGGATTTCCGCAATTTCCGCGTAGCTAAGGCCTTCCACCTCCCGAAGTGTCAAGACCTGGCGGTAATCCTCACTCAGCTGCCCCAAAATCCGATCCCGCAGTTCGGCTCTCTCCATCTCTTCGCGGGGATTCGTGGGGTCCAGGGCCAAAACCTCTGCCTTTTCCCCCTCCTTCTCCACAAGCTGCTCCCAGGAGAAGGCCGGCCGGCGCCCTTTCTGTCTGAGAAGGTCCTTACAGTGATTCACGGCGATTCGATAAAGCCAGGTGGAAAATTTGGATTGGCCCCGAAATCTCTTGAGGGATTTGTACGCCTTGATGAACACCTCTTGGGCAGCATCATCGGCGTCCGTCTGGTTTCCCAATACAGAATAGCAGTAACGGCGCAACGGCCCCTGATGCCTGGCCACCAAGGTGGCATAAGCATCAGGGTGACCGGAAAGAACTTCCTGGACAACGGCCGCGTCGTGCATCTGTGCATTATAGCGCGACCCCGCATTTCAGGGACGGTTCTCGCCTTCCCTTTACACTGCAGCGAGTTCCGTGAGAACCGTCCCCTTTCCGCACTCCTCTACCGCCTGGCAATCTGACTGTCCAGGCCATACACGGCCTTAAGCTGATCGAGCGTAGGCATGTTCAGGTACTGCTCGCCTCTGGGCCCTATATAGACCCCGTTCTCCTGCTGCAAAGTCACCGGGGTAAAGCTGCCGTTATCATTCGGTATATTGATGACCACTGTCCTGTTAAGGCCACTTCTCTGCCTCCGCACGACATTGCAGTCTTGAAGTTGGTAGATAGGTTCAACGGTTTTGATAACCTGGATGCGGTTGCGGTATGCACGGCGCGGACTGTGATCCGCATTCTTTCCTCTCCATCCATTCCACCCTCTCCAATTGCAGGAACCCGCCCATGCATCCCCTGCACTCAACAACACCAGAAGCCCGATCACCAGTCCTGCTGAAACACCTCTGAGAGTCTTTGTGTGAGTCATTGTTTTTCCTTTCCTCCGTGGCTGAATGACAGCATGTCAAAATCCGTAGACAGGCCGCAGTTGATCCTCTGTAGGCAGATTGAAATAATGTTCCCCTCTGGGCCCAACGTAGATATTACCCCGGCGCTGTACGGTTACCGGCGTAATCGAACCATTGCTGTTTTGTACGTTGATAACCACGATATTGGCGTCGCGCCGCGCCTGGGCTGTTTCCGCATAGAGCTGATCTTTGTCCTGTTCGTTCCCAATCATATAGCCGCCCGCTCCGCCGATGGCAGCACCTAACAAAGCACCTTCGGCTGTGCTATCGGATTGATGGCCGGCAATAGCCCCAACACCGGCGCCAAACAGACTGCCAAACACAGCACTTTCCGGAGCCCGGCGTCCGTACGCCCCACTGGTTTGGCAACCGGCCAGGGAAACACTTGCGACAACAAGGATCAGCACTGCGGAAATTCTGGAAACAGATCGAATCATGGATTGCTCCTCCTTTCACTGCTTAGACGAGGAGAAACAGAGGCGGGTGTCACCAAATTTACTTTTATTAAAGTGGCTTCAAAATATTAGATCTGCTGCCACACTTTCTTTCTCATTGCATCCCTCTGTGGTAGCCTAAGGACACATCTTGGGGACGGTTCTCATGGAACTCGTTGGAGTCACAGGGGTAGGCGAGACCCGTCCCTGATATCATACAGAGGAGACTTTGATGGCTGAGATTCAAGCGGTACGAAAGGAAGCGATTCGAGTGGCGAGTGTTCGCCACATTGGCCCTTATGCGAAGAGCAAACCCGCCTGGGACAAGTTGATGAGTTGGGCCGGGCCCAAGGGCCTTCTTTCTGAGAACTCCACCTATTTGGGCATTGCCTACGACGACCCTGACAAGGTGCCTGCCGACAAAATTCGTTACGATGCCTGCGTGAGCGTGGGACCGGAGGTCCAGGGTGAGGGAGACATCACCATCAAAGAAATACCGGCCGGGGACTATGCCGTCGTAATCCACGAAGGCCCTTATGAAGACCTGCTTTACACCTACGAGGAACTGTTCGAAGAGTGGTTACCGGATTCCGGCCGGACCTGGAACAAAGGCCCCTGCATCGAGGTCTATTTAAACAATCCAGAGATTACGGCACCTGAAGCACTCCGGACCGAAGTGTGGATGCCTTTGAAGTAAGTTCTGTCCAGGCCCGTATCACTCAGACGGCTTCTCGAAGCTGCTCCAGGGGGAATTCAGCCCAAACGTGTTGTTTTCATGGTTAGGACAGAAAGACCTCGACCCCCCGGCGAATCATCCGTACACCAATAGCGGCCAACACCAAACTGGCAATCTTGGATATTGCCTTCATACCCGACTTGCCGACAAAGCGGTCGATCACCGGCGCAAAGAAGAAAGTCAGGCCCGCAAGAGCGATGTTGATGGCAATCGAAAGTGCGGTCATCGCTTGTCCATACTGATGGCTGACCAGGAGGATCGTTGTCAGCACGGCCGGCCCGACAATCAGCGGAACTCCAATAGGAACCACTCCAAGGGTGTCTCCATCCACTTTGCGTTGAATCTTTTCGCCGAGCAACAAATCGCTGATTGAAATCAACAGAAGAAGAAGACCACCTGCAATCATGAAATCCCCTGCCGTCACGCTGAGCGCATTAAGAAAAGCCTCTCCCACAAAAAGAAACCCGTACGCGACCAGAAGAGCCGTCCACATCGATTGGGTCAGAACCCGCTTTAGCCGTTCCTTATCCACACCCTCGGTAATCTTCATGTACATCGGGAGAACGCCGAGGGCATCCACGGCCACCAGCAAGGGAATGAAGCACAGCCAAAAAGATTCAATCACTTTGATTTATCCTATCCGTTGATCAGCATACAATGCGTGATTTTCACTTCCGTTTGAGGATATCCGGGCCTCAATCCGAGAATAGTACACCGTCGACAAGTGCGGAATTTAAGAGCTTCTGGGCCTCCTCAGGACCTGCAAAACCCCCGGAGGTCATTTTCCCCTGCCCCTTGTAGTTCAGAAAGAATGTTTCGATAATGGCAGTAATCCCCGGGAAACCTTCATCCAATTCCTGGATCGAATGAATCCCGCCAAAGATACCGTCCGGCGCCACGGCAATGAGCTTGTCATCTGTCTCACCGCGATCCACAAGCTTAATCACACCAATAGGTGCGACACTAACCACGGAACCTCGAGGGCAAGAGCTCCCGAGAAACACAACATCCAGCGGATCCCCATCCCCGCCCGACTCTTCGGAAAGCACTGTATTGGGGACCATCCCGTAATTGAATGGATAAGGCAAATATTGGACAACCCGGGGGATCTGGTCCGCAAAATCCCGCTTGAGATAGCCTTCAGGGTTCTCCGCAGCCCCTTTGACCTCCCATTTCTCGTTGGTCCCGGCCGGAATCTCCACAACCATATTGACCGTTCCGTCCTCATTGCCGGAAGAGTACCCCGTCAAAAAGCTTCTCTCCCCCGCCCATGTGTGCCCGTCGATAGGGCGAAGAGATGTCTCTTCGCCCTGGCACACTCCGGTCAAAACGAACGCAAGTAGTGCAAGTCCCAAAAGGACCTTTTTCATCAGTATACTCCACACATTGCACGCAATTGCGGGGGCTCTAATCCTCTCTATCTTCCCACATTCACCGGGATCTGACGACCCGCCGCTGAAGCCATTTTGGGAAGTTTCACTTTGAGCACGCCCTTCTTGTATGTGGCCTGCACCCTGTCTTCCGCCACTTCACAAGGCAGAGGGACCGCCCTATGGAAAGCTCCGTAACTGCATTCAGTATACTGGTATCCCTTCCCTTTTTCCTTCCGGCTATTTCGTTTTTCTCCCCGGATTACAAGTTTTTGCCGGTCAAGATCCACGCTGAAATCTTTTTTGTCCATCCCCGGCAGCTCCACCGTGACAACTATGTCACTGCCCTCATCCTCCACATCGACCGAGGGTCCGTTCCACCCCGGCCAATCAGCATTCGAAGTACCGGATAAGGACATCTCCTTTTCTCGGCGCAACCTGCTCACCCACCGGCTAAAAGTGGTAGACACCTCATCCCGCAGGCTGGCCAAAGAGGACGACCATTGAACTGGCAATAGTTCTTTCTTCATTTTCACTTCCTCCTCCTCTCTGTGCCTCTAGTCCACTTCTTGATCAATTCAGGAAACCACCTTCACCTCGATTTTCTTCGGCTTGGTTTTCTCCGCTTTGGGTAACTGAATGGTCAACACTCCATATTTGAGATCGGCACTGATTCTTTCCTGGTCCACTTCATCCGCAAGTTGAAACTGGCGGTAGAACGTTGCCAGATCGAATTCATGGTGGACTGTGTTTTCGGATATCTCATATGAACAAGGGCATTCCAAGGTGAGTATCCCATTGTCTACTCTGACATTGACTGATTCCTTAGCCACTCCCGGCAAGTCAGCCACAATAGTCAACCCATCGGAGTTTTCGTAGATATCCACCGGGGGTGCCACATATCTCGAATCCTCTCGAGTTGACAAGTCTTTCTTTTCTACACTTTGAGGCAACAAAGATGTATCTGAACTCGTGGTAGTAATATCCTTGCTCATCTCACTCCCTCCATTCTTTGACGTTCTTCTCGCATCACGACTTAGCCCACTTTAACGTCGATTGCTTTGGGTTTTGCCCGCTCGGACTTAGGCAGTCTGATCCTAATCAGTCCGTTATTGCAGTTGGCTGTTACTTTCTCCGGATCGACTTCAGCCGGAAGCGTAATGGAACGACTAAACTTGCCCGCAGGCCGTTCGCTCCGGTGAATCGCTTCGGATTTTACTTTCTCGGAAATCGAAAGCCTTTCTCCTCCAACATGAAGCTGGTCTCCAGCCACGGTTATCGAAATAGACGCCGGCTCGACTCCGGGCACCAATGCGTCGACAACAAATTCCTCCCGGTCATCAGCAACGTTCAACAGCGGGTACCTTCTCGCCGATGACCCCGGCAATACGGACCGGAATCCGGAATAATTCAGGCCATTCAGAACCCTGTCCAGCTCCGCTTTCATCCGTTCCATCTCATCAATCACACTCCACGAAAATGAACTCATTTTGTCCTCCTTGTCACTTAAAGTTACTTTCTGCTGTCTAGATAACCGGTACCTTGGTAGCTTGCTTTTCCTGACCCGACGGCTGAAGCTTGGGAAGAGTAACGAGTAACACGCCATTCTTGTACTCGGCCTTTGCTTTCAACGTGTCCACATTTTCCGGAAGAGGAATCTGCCGGCTAAAGGACCCAAAAGTGCGCTCGCTTCGATAGAAGTAGTTGCCTTCATCCTCGTTGCGGCTCTCTTCCGTGCGGTCACGCTCGCCCGAGATCCGCAGCACATTGTCCGTCACCTGAACGTCTATCTTGTCTTTCTCCATACCAGGCAGATCCACCTTGACGGTGTATGCTCCCTTTGTTTCCTGGATCTCTACATCCGGATCAAAGAATCCGCCCCGCGGCGAGAAACTAAGACCCTCTACGCCGGGGCCCGGAAACATTTGATGACTAGCCAGTACCGACTCCATTCTGCGTTGCATGGCAGCCATCTCTTCCCAAATGCTTTGCATCTCGGAGAAGGGATCCCACTCGTGCACTCCCGCTTTCTCCATTGGATCCCCTGTGACAGAGTCCTGATTCACAGACGTATTCACGTTCACCGGGACAGCCGTGGAATTAGCAAACGCGCTTTCGACCCAGATTAAGCGTACGGCCTCAAACATAAAGGCCAGCAAGAGGACACTCGCTATCCCTACCCACATTCCAGTCCTCTTCATTTCTCAACCCCTTTCTGCTGCTCTGCAGCTTTCTGATCCTCAATATTTAGGAGACGATTCACCTTTTTCTCCAACACAGCCCATCCGTCCGCCTTATCGTGATATTCGTCGGCGTCCGATACGAATTCCTTCTGGTCCTCCACCGGAAATACGCTGCTTACAACCACCAACACCTTAGGGTGAAAGCTGGCTATCACATCATTGAGCGTATCCCCCTGGATCTCACCCAGATTCAAATCCAAAAGCACTAAGTCAACGCCTTCCTTGTCTACGACACTAAATCCCGAAACCGCATCCGACGCCTGAAATACATCATGCCCCCGGTCAGCAAAGTAGATCGCGCAGGTCTCGCGGATTCGCTTTTCATCGTCCACAACCAGGATTTTGGCCATCTCACCCTCCTTTTAGGCAAAGCATATCAAAGGGATCCTTAAAGGAGGGTTAGACGAAGGTTAAATTTTTCTTATTTTTCCAGGGAACCTGCGAAGGGAAAGGAGGCCGCCTGCCGGACTAGGCGAGCGGCAAATGAAGTATGAAGGTCGAACCTGCACCGAGCTGGCTGTTTACGCAAAGTCTTCCCCGGTGGGCTCTTGCAATGGCTTGAGCAATACTCAGTCCCAAGCCTGTTCCGGGTTCGATCTCTTCGCTTTCCTGAGGAACCCGGTAGAATTGGTCAAAAATCTTGAGCACATTTTTTTCGGATATTCCCATTCCAAAGTCCTGCACGGAAACAACGGCTTCCTTGCCTTCCTTCTCCAACCGGAGGATGATCCGGCTGGTCCGTGGGGAATACTTAATCGCGTTGTTAACCAGGTTGAATACCAACCGTCGCAAATGAACCTTATCCGCCTGAACAAAAACATTCTGAGAAGCACATTCCAGCTCAACGCGCATCTCCTTTGCTTCAGCCAACACCTGACTATGCTCAAATATTTCGCCTAAGAATTCACAGAGGTTTATCCTTTCGAGCTGCAACACATCAGGCCGGTAATCCACCCGAGCCAACAATAAAATATCCGTAATAATCCGGTTAATATTTTGTATCTCTTCCAAACAGTTTTGAACAACAGTTTGAAAGTCCTCGGGGGATTTAGCCTGTTCTGCCGCCACTTCCATCTCACCCCGAATTATCGCCAGCGGCGTCTTCAGCTCATGGGCTACATGAGAACTAAACTGATTAATATGCGAGAACGATGTTTCTAAGCGCTCAATCATTCTGTTCAGGGATTCGATTAGATAACATATCTCTTCATCAGCCCCCACCTCCGGAATACGCACATGCAAATCCTTGGCACTAATTCGGTTGGCGGATTCAATAATCCGGCGCACGGGTTTCAATATTCTTGATACAAAAATCCCTCCCACAAAGCTGGTCAGCAACAGAATACCGAGAATGCTTATGCCGCTCGCAACAACAAATTTGCGCAGCATACCGTCAATACGGCGCAGAGATGTCCCGATCTCAATCACATAGGGAACCTTAAAGGATGAGACAAAGGGATAGCGCACAATCCGTAAGTGGGCCTCTCCAGTCATAGTCGTTTTAAAAGCGGTCTCCTCGCCAGAGGCCGCAAAATACTGGTCAAACTGTGTTTGAAGCTCGTCAGGAAACTGGCCTGATTGCATGACCACTTGTCCCTGCGCATCCATAACCCGGATGAAGTCATCCTTGTAATCAAGGAGTTCGGACTGAGATTTCCAGAGACTGTCGATAATCTTCCTTGCCTCGCTTTTCACTACCGGTGGGCCGATACTAATACGGTTTCTTGTTACGGTCACCGGCATTGTTGCCCGTTCCGACAAGGTTACTTTCTCATAGGCATTAATGATATTGGATAGCTCCACCGCGGAAATTCTGAGCTTGTCGTCCACATCGGCGAGAAGGGCCCGGCGGGAGATTTCGAACAAAGCCGCACTGTTGGCCATAAGTACGCTAAGAAGAATGATGGAATATACAACGCTGGCTCTAAATCGTATCGATTTATAGCGCATTAGGACCCTTTGATCATATAGCCCACTCCTCTTACAGAATGGATGAGTTGTTTTGAATACCCCGTGTCCATTTTCTTTCTAAGATAACTTACATAAACGTTGATCACGTTGGTAAAGGTGTCAAAGTCGTCGTTCCAAACATGCTCCGAGATCATGGTGCGCGTGACTACCTCACCGGCATGGATCATAAGATATTCCAAGAGCGCATACTCTGTACTGGTCAGCTCGATCTCCCGGCCGGCGCGGTGCACCTTTCGAGTGGCTTGGTTCAGCACCAAATCCGCGACCCGGAGCTCGGTTTGCTTTTCACCGCTTTGTCTGCGCAAAAGCACCCGCACACGGGCCAGCAACTCTTTGAAGGAAAAGGGTTTTGTTAGATAATCATCCGCTCCTGCATCCAGTCCTGTCACCTTGTCGTCAATATCTCCCTTGGCAGTGAGCAAAAGGATCGGAACGGAGATATTCTTTTCCCGCAATTCCTTACAGACTGTGATACCGTCTTTGCCGGGAAGCATCCAGTCCAAAATGATGAGGTCATAGGAATTGGATACGGCCATAAAGAGCGCATCCGGCCCGGTGTAAGCCGTATCAACCGCATAGTGCTGTTCCTTGAGCCCTCTCTCCACAAAACTAGCAAGTTTCTTTTCGTCTTCGACCACAAGAATACGCACGGCATTCCCCCGCTTTTCCAGTACCTTGAAGATTGTTCTCTGGCCCAGCAGATAATCCGGCTAGTCGCTGCAAAAGATGCTGATAAATTCTTTTAGTGCCTCGCCGGCCGCATCGACGCTCCCGGTAATACCGTCCACAATGGCTTTGGCTTCTTCCCCGATCATCCGCGGCGGAGCCTTAATGAGCCTGTTGCGCCACTTACCGCGCTGCTCTTCCTTTTCCAGTTCCCAGACTTCTTCAACATAGGCCTTTTTCGCATTTTTCGGACCTTGATAAAAGGTCCAGTAAAAAGGCGCCCCGACAACTTGGACCAATCGTCTGGAAATATTGTAGACATGATGCGGAGGGGATAACGCATACGCTTGCGGACAAACCAAAAGTGCGCTAAAAAGAACTACCCCGGCTGTTTTGGTGGGACTCCACATATTCATAGAGAATTTTCCGGTCTTTGAGTTGGTGAATATATTTCTTAAGAACCACCTCGCCCCGATAGGGCCAGAATCCGTGATCCAATGCTTCTTTATAGCCCTCTTTGGGGCCCTTTCCTTCCACAATGGTGCGATACACGGCAATCATGGCACCGGTTCGGTCCCGGCCATTGCTGCAGTGCACAAACACGGGCTGGTATTGCGGCCCCAAAACTGTCTGCAGAAATTTTAGAACGTTTTCATCCTCAGGCCAAGTATAGACGCCCAAAGGAATATGCACGTAGTTGAACCCGTATTCTGCGGCCACTTTCTTTTCTTGGGGCTCGTATCGAGTATCGTCGCTTAGATTGACGATTGTTTTAATACCCAGGGACTTTAACCGAGTATAGCCCTCGGGCTTCGGGTAGGCTCCCCGGTACAAATTATCCGTAACCTTTGAAAATGCGGGGATATCCACAAACGGGTCCTTCAGATATCCGGCATAGGCACATCCGGAAAGTACAATCACAGAGGCAATAACACATCTTGTCAAATGACCTCTCATAGCGCTCCTCTACTATTTTGCCATCACCAATCCTTCACAACTGGGCCGGAAGATTTCCTGTCATTCCACGAATCCAGGAGGCCCAAACCCCGCAGGCGCAAAATGCGGCGAAGACCCTAAAGGCCATTCCTGTGCCCAGGACTAAGGCCGCGTGAACTTCGGGTGTAATGGGGACCTTCCCAACGTAGACAGTCAATAGCCACATCACCAGCCCTAAGCTCAGCATTTGGCCGGTCAGACGCATGGTGCCCAATGTGGCAGAGGCTACTCCATAGAACTTGCTCTCCACAGAACCCATCACGGCATTTGTATTCGGTGATGAAAAGAGAGCAAAACCCAAGCCAAGTAACAGAAGACACGCAATCACAAAAGCCAGCGAACTTTGCTCGTTCAGGAAACTCAACAAACTCAGACTGATAGCAATCAGGCCCATTCCGACCGAAGCCACGATTCTCGACTCCACCCGGTCCGAAAGCCTCCCCGCAAACGGCGAAAACACACTCATCACCACCGGCTGCGCCACCAGCACCAGTCCCGCATGCGCAGGATCCAGTCCTTTGACAAATTGCAGATACAGACTCAACAACAATCCCACACCAAAGGTGGCACTGTAGTTGATCAGCGCAGCCAGATTCGAGAACGCGAAGACACGGTTGTCCAAGAACAGCTTCATGTCCAGGACAGGATGAGGTGTTTGGATTTCCCACCTAATAAAAGCTCCCAAGCCGGCTATTCCAAGGCCCACGAGATAGAGACCTGCTCTTGCCGGCAACAGGGTCAGTCCATACATCAACAAAATCAGCATCACTCCGTAAAGGACCGAACCCACAATATCCAGTCTCTCTCCCTTAGCCTCGGCCCACTCCTGTTTGATAGCGCTCAGAACAAACAGGCGAACCATTGCGCTCACCAGCGCATTTGCCCAGAAGATGCTCCGCCAGCCCAAATACTGGGTCAGTAATCCTCCTAAAAAGGGGCCCAAAGACAGCCCTAAATAGACTGCCGCCACATTAATCCCCAAGGCCTTACCTCGTTGGCCGGAAGGAAACACCGAGGTGAGCATTGCCACTCCGGTGCCGAACATCATGGCGTTCCCGATCCCCTGCACCACGCGACAACCGATCAGCCAGGCGGATCCGCCGGCCAGGGCGCATAAAACCGAAGAAACCGCATCGATCCATATCCCAACGGTGAATACGCGTTTTCTCCCGTAAATATCCGCAACTTTACCGATAGGGACCAGGAAGACAGCAGCAGCCAAAAGATACGCGGTGGGAAGCCAACCCAGCAGCACGGCGTCCATGGAGAGTTCTCTCCCGATGGTGGGCAGAGCAATATTGATGGAGGACCCCATAAAGGGGGTCAGAAAGGACCCCAGCGTGGCCGCAAGCAGAACGGCCCTCTTGATAGATTTGTCTGTCTTGAGAGAATTAGTCTGCAAGAGACCTGCTACTTATTCTTTTTCTTTTCCCGCTTGGCTTGTTTTTTCTCCTTGGCTGTCTTCTGGGGTTTTTTCTTTTCGTTCTTTCTCGCGTTTTGTTCTTTTCCCATCTATTTGTCCTCCTGTTCACTTATCTTCAGCACTTCCCGGGCACGTTCCAATGCCGCGTCAATATTGGGCAACACATTCTCTTCGCCGATTTCCTCGTAAAGCCCTGATTGCCTCAAGGCCATCATCGGTTGCGCATGAATCCCGGAAAGCACAACAGCCAGATTGTGTTTCTTTGCATTCCTTACAACATGCCGCAGCGCATTCAAAGCCGTCGCGTCGACACTCAATACATTCCGCATTCTGAGAATCCGCACCTTCGGCTGTTTCTCGATATTATTCATTGTTTCAATAAATGTCGATGCCACACCAAAAAAGAAGGCGCCAATGATTTCATAAACTTCAACACCATTCGGAATCTCCTCCTGGTGCAACTCTAGATCATCCCCGTTGTCCTCGTTTGCCTTGAAGTCCCTCGAGATAATTCCGATATTCGGAGTCAACGAAAGCCGGTGAATCAACAAGAAAGCAGACAACACAACCCCGACTTCAATGGCAACCGTCAAGTCCATAATGACCGTTAAAAGAAACGTAATAAGAAGGACAACCACATCACTCCGGGGCGATCTTAGGATCATTACAAACGACTTCCATTCGCTCATGCGGTAGGCAACCAACACAAGAATCCCCGAAAGACAAGCGAGAGGAATATAGACGACCCATTTCGCAAACAGGTACATGATCAGCACAAGCGTTAACGCGTGGACAATTCCTGCTACCGGAGTGCGGCCTCCATTGTGGACATTGGTAGCCGTTCTTGCGATCGCTCCCGTGGCAGGCATGCCTCCAAATAGCGCCGATGCGATGTTCGCAATACCTTGTGCAACCAACTCAGTATTAGACCGGTGCTTTCCTCCGATCATTCCATCCGCGACAACTGCAGATAAAAGCGATTCAATCCCGGCCAAAATCGCAATGGTAAAGGCCGAAGGAAGCAGCGTTTGGACCATATCCAAATTGATAGCCGGAAAAACCGGCCATGACAAGGCATGCGGGATGTCGCCGAAACGGCTTCCGACGGTCTCGACAGGAAGCTTAAGGAAATAGGCCACGGCCGTAACGGTAAGCAACGCCACGAGAGATCCCGGCACTACTTTGGATAGTCTTTGCCATAGAAATATAATGATAACCGTTGTGAAACTCAGGACAACCGCGTAATGGTTGAAGCTAGTGATATGTTGTGAGTAAGCAACAATCTTATCCACAAATTCAGCGGGCACTTGATCCATCGAAAGGCCCAGAAAGTCCTTCACCTGGGCCAACGCGATAATCACCGCAATTCCCGATGTAAATCCGACCGTAACAGGGTAAGGAATGAACTTGAGCGCAACACCAAAGCCGACTAGGCCCATGATGATCAGAATAACTCCCCCCATCAAAGTGGCCAGGACAAGCCCGTCTATGCCGTATCTCTGGACAATTGCATACACAATCACGACAAATGCACCCGTCGGGCCGCCGATCTGGACCCGGCTGCCCCCCAAGGCTGAAATAAGAAATCCTGCCACAACAGCAGTCACAAGCCCCCTGTCCGGAGAAACACCGGAGGCAATCGCAAAAGCAATAGCAAGCGGCAAAGCCACAACGCCGACAATCAACCCGGCAATGAGATCCGAGCGAAACTGCGTGAACGAATAATCTTTAAGGCAAGTCAACAGCTTCGGTTTAAACATGGTGTTTTCGCAATTCCTTTGGAAACGTTTTGTGACAAAAAAAGGCGTTGCAGTCACCCACGAACTCCCGTTCGCCGCAACTGCAACGCCAGTATTATATAACAAAAGCTCCTTCTACCAGTCTCACACGAGTTTGGCTTCAGGCTTCTAACTTAGATCAAAGCGGTCGAGTCTCATCACCTTAACCCAAGCATCGACAAAATCGCTCACAAACTTTTCTTTAGAATCGTCAAATGCGTACACCTCGGCAATCGCCCGCAATTCAGAGTTCGAACCGAAGATCAGATCAACGGAAGTCGCTGTCCATTTTAGCTCGCCTGTCTTGCGGTCGTAGCCTTCATAGACGCCCTCAGACTCCGCAGACTGCTCCCATTTCGTGGATATATCCAGCAAGTTCACGAAGAAGTCAGCGCTCAGTGTCCCAGGTTGGTCCGTGAAGATCCCGTGTTTGGATTGCCCGGAATTGGCCCCCAGCGCGCGCAAACCGCCAACCAGAACGGTCATCTCGGGAACAGTAAGATCCAATTGGCTCGCCTTGTCCACGAGCATGTCAGTGGGGGACTTGCCGCAATTGTCGTCTAAGTAATTACGGAAACCATCTGCAGCCGGCTCAAGAAATGCAAAGGTGTTCACATCCGTTTGTGCCTGCGAGGCGTCCGTGCGCCCCGGCGCAAAAGGAACCTCGACGGTGTGTCCCGCATCCTTTGCCGCCTTCTCGATGGCAGCAGCGCCGCCCAAAACAATCACATCAGCCAAAGACACCTTCGTGTTATCCTTGCGTGAGTCATTGAAGTCCTTTTGGATCTTTTCCAGACTCTTGAGCACTTTCTGCAGCTCTTGCGGGTTATTGACCGTCCAGCTCTTTTGCGGCTCCAAACGCACCCGCGCCCCATTCGCGCCACCCCGCATATCGCTCACACGGAAGCTCGCAGCAGAGGCCCAGGCAGTTCTGACGAGCTCCGGGACCGTAAGCCCCGAATCGAGAATTTCTTTCTTGAGTTTCGCGATATCCGTACCCTTGACCAGGTCGTGATCCACAGGAGGCACAGGATCCTGCCAAATCAGCTCCAAGTCCGGAACATCCGGCCCAATATAGCGGGAGCGCGGCCCCATATCGCGGTGCGTCAGCTTGAACCAGGCCCGGGCAAAGGCATCCTTGAATTCTTCAGGATTTTCGTGGAAGCGCATTGCTATTTTCCGGTAAGCGGGATCCTCCTTGAGTGACAGGTCTGTGGTGAGCATGATGGGGGCGTGAAACTTCCCTTCAATATGCGCATCCGGCACCATACCGGCAGCGGACTCATCGGTTGGAATCCACTGTATCGCCCCTGCAGGGCTTTTCGTTTGCTTCCACTCGAATTTGAACAAATTCTCCAGAAACATCGTCGTAAAGACGAATGGAACCGATGTCCATGCGCCCTCTAAGCCGCTGGTGATGGTATCTTCCGCATTGCCTTTACCGAAGGAGCTTTTCCAGCCAAGGCCTTGCTCTTCGATCGGAGAACCCCCCGGTGCAGGGCCCACATATTCCTTGGGATCAGCCGCGCCGTGAGTTTTGCCAAAGGTATGTCCGCCTGCAATCAGCGCAACCGTCTCTTCATCATTCATTCCCATACGAGCAAAAGTCTCACGAATATCCTTTGCCGCGGCGACTGGGTCGGGGTTGCCATTCGGGCCTTCAGGGTTCACATAAATAAGGCCCATCTGGGTTGCGCCCATGGGATTATCCAGCTTTCTGCCTTCCATGTGGCGTTCATCACCCAACATTTCAGTCTCAGGGCCCCAATAGACCAGATCCGGCTCCCAGTCGTCTTCACGCCCGCCGGCAAAGCCAAGGGTCTTGAAGCCCATATTCTCCATGGCCACATTGCCCGTTAGAACCAGCAAATCAGCCCAGGAAATCTTTCTTCCATACTTCTGTTTGACAGGCCAAAGCAAGCGCCGTGCCTTGTCGAGATTCGCGTTGTCCGGCCAGCTGTTGAGAGGATCAAAGCGCTGCTGGCCACCCCCGGCACCGCCCCGGCCGTCCCCCTGCCTGTAAGTGCCCGCGCTGTGCCAGGCCATCCGGATAAAAAACGGCCCATAGTTACCGTAATCCGCCGGCCACCAATCCTGAGATTGCGTCAGTAGGCCGTTAATATCCTTCTTCACGGCCTCAAGGTCGAGACTCTTGAATTCCTCTGCGTAATTGAATTCCTCGCCATACGGATTGGATTCAGGAGAATGTGCCCGAAGCGGGCTGAGATCCAGCTGCTCCGGCCACCAGAATTTGTTTGGCTTTGCATGTCCCTTGTCCGGGACGGGACTGGCCAAAACGACTGTGCATAACAGCATAGACAACAAGCATGCCATCGCTGCGGCCAGTGATAACTTGCGTGTATTCATGAGTTTTACCCCCTCCAGATTAATTCGGCTGGATCCCTAGTGTAGCGATAGACATTCCTGGTGGCAAGCACATACAAGAATGCAGGGCGAAGATCCTAACTTGTTGTACAGAAAAGAGAAAGCCCTTGGACATCATTAACGGCAGAACATTTCAAAGCTTCTTGTGCTCCACCCACCTTAGGAGGAGTGACCCAACCCCATTATTAAGCCGGTAGTAAGGAGAGTTCCTGGCTTGTTTGAGGTCCACCCCAAAAACCTTGTGGGAATGACATCATCCTTGCGCCTGGAAGGCTGCCAAGCAGCATTGTGCCCAAGTGGAAACTTCATCTCTTCGTGGCTAGAAGATTCCTGATTTCCTCTAGCAGCACTTCCTGACGGGGAGGGGCTGGGGGAGCCGCAGGAGCTGCCTCCTCCTTTTTCTTGGCTGCATTCATTACGTTGATCATCATGAATATCGCAAAGGCAACGATGACGAAATTAATAACCGTGTTCAGGAAAAGCCCGTAATTAATGGTGGCCGCGCCCACTTCCTTTGCTGCCTCAAGACTTGCATACTGGGTACCGCTCAGATTGATATACAAACTTCCAAAATCAACACCTCCCAGCAATTTTCCAATCGGCGGCATAATAACGTCATTTACCAGCGAAGCCACGATTTTGCCGAACGCGCCACCGATGATGATACCCACTGCCATATCAACCACATTTCCTCGCATTGCAAACGCTTTGAATTCCTGCAGCATCTTCATCTCTAATCCCCTCCCTACACTCCTTACCAGAAGCCAGCTCCAACTGGTTTCCACCACTCCTAAGGCATTGGACTGAGTAACAGTTATCCCGGAAACCTCTGATCAATCATTGCGCATCATACTTAATCCGGAACCATACGGCAAATACACCGTCTTGCATTTCCTAAACCAACGCCACAACCAAATCGAAACCATCCGTAACCTATTAGTCCACAGAGGGTTTTGAGAAATCTCCCCTTGCAGAATACTACAGACCAGCCGACCCTATCAGCCAAGCATAAGCTTCTGCTTCACCAAGTCCCATACACGCTGAAAATCCAGTTCTTCCATACAAACACCGTACGGATGCCTGTCTTTACAGGGATAGTTCTCGAAACCCGGATAGCAAGGCATGCAAGGCAGGTCCGCGCCGGTGGAAACCAGATTCCCCCGGTGAAAATAGGGGTAGATATAGTCCTTCGGAGTCGGTCCGTAGACTCCGATTGTTTCCATGCCCAAACAGCTTGCAAGGTGAAGCAGTCCGGAGTCAGGGCCAATAAAAACAGCGCATCTCTTCATCAAGGCCATCGCTTGTTTCAAGTTTGTCCCGTCCAGCGCCGAAACAATCCGATTGTCAATCTGCCGCCGGACAAGCTCCCTGAACCGTTCGTCTCCACTGCGGCCCAGAGCGATTGTCCTTATCCCGTGACCGTTTCGAAGAGCCTCGGCCAGTTCATTCCACTTTTCTATAGGCCAACTCTTTTGTGACCAAGCGGCCATCGGACAAATGGCTACCAGACGATCCCGAGCGCCTATCCCTGCCGCAGCCAGGAATTGGTCGCAAAAGATTTCATCCTCCGGTCTCCATGAAAACCCAAAAGCGGCTCTTGGCACATCGACACCGTAGCCGCGAAGATGTTCGAGATATCTATCAACCGGATGAGAGCGCGCCCGGTTTGATCTCATTGTGCGAACATCCCAAAGCTCCCAAATTTGGGGAATCGAGAGAAAGCGTTGCAGCAACGTCTTTTTCAGCACAACGGCAAGGTTGTAGCGCTTTGCACGCAACCGGCAAGCAAAATGGACTCTCTTCAGCACATTACGGCCAACGCTGCGCTTGTCCCAGCAAATTACCTCGTCCAGCCCAGTATAGCCGTTCATCAACTCCGCCCCGGACGGGGAGGTCAGGAAGGAAATCTCTGCCTGTGGAAAACAACTCCGCAGAGGCGCAACCACCGCCGCGTCGCAAACCACATCTCCGAGATTGGTGTGGCCGATAATCAAAATTTTACGGACTGCCTGAGAGCCCATCATTTCCTCCAGGTCCATTCATCACCTTGCCCTATTCCAGACGTGAACACAACGACAAACAACAGCCCGCTGCAACCTATTTTATTGCGGAGGGTTGGGGATGAAGGCTGCCTCTACCGGCCTCTTTTCGAACTTGCTTGATCACTATCAACAGGGGACACGTAACAAGCACATGTCCCCTGTTTCAGGGGCTCCACCGATTGGATGAGTTTAGCAACTTTTTCTTGGCGGAAGATGCCTTAACCGCAAACCCGCATTTTTGGGGAAGTCCTGACGTTCGTATGATCTATGCAGATTTCCTGAGAGCTATTTGCTGGGCGACCACCCACCATAACATCCCCAACATAATGAGGATAAACCCCGCAACCCAGACTTGAACCTCTACCCAAAAGGCCAAAAATAGACAGGCCCCAAGGCCGCCCCAGGCAAAAATCCGTGGATAAAGCCGCTGTTCCTTTGTCAGACGCAGGGCGGCGAAATTTGTAATGGCGTAATAAATGAGCACTGTAAACGCGCTGAACGTCCATGCCGTCTTGACGCTTCCCAGGGAGGCCAAACCGATAATAATCATTCCCACCACGATGACCGCCACATAAGGTGTCGTTTGCGTTGCGTTAAGACGCGCCACTGCCCCAGGCATATCGCCTCTCCGTCCCATGGCCAACAATACCCGTGATAAACCGAGGATCAAGTTGAGCAGAACCCCCAGCATGGCCGTCATAGCTCCCAAGGCCACCACTAAATGCACTCCCGCAGGTGAAAATCCACGGGCCACCACTTCCAGGGGAGCTGCCCCGGTATGGGCGGCTTGGCTAAGCGCTTCGGAACCGACGGCACCTACCGCCACCGCGCTAACCGCCGTATAAACAACGGCGGACACAATCAACGTAAGAACAATCGCCCGTGGAATGATGCGCCGGGGATCGTGAACTTCTTCCCCCAAAGTGGCAATTCGCCCATACCCCGTGTACGCCACAAACATCAATGCCGTTGCGTGAAGAAGCGCGGCCATCGCCCCTTTGCCATGTTCCGGTCCGGGAGCGAAAAAGGGAATAAAGCGGCTGTGATCCGTTGAGAAAACCGAAGGCAAGCCACAGACCACAAAAGCTCCGAGCGAAAGCAACGTCATACCAACAATCACACTATTAACCACGCTCGCCCGGCGAACACCGCTAAGCACTAACCCTGTGAATAGGACGCAAACCAACAGAGCAACAGGAACAAAATACCCGGACGGGAGCCCCAAACTGTTTACCAGATAACCGGAAAAGCCTAGAGATGCCGTGGCCGCCGAGGCGCTTTTGGCGCACAAAAACATCCATCCCGCAGTAAACCCAAAGAGGGGGTGCAAATAGTGGTATCCGTACTCGTATGTGCCGCCGCTTACCGGGTGATTAGCCGCCAACTGAGCGCTGCTAAACGCATTGCACATCGCCACAACCGCCGCCAGCAGGACAGCCAGAATAACGGATGGGCCGGAGATGCCCGCAGCAATTCCAACGGAAACAAAAACTCCCGTTCCCAGAATGGAACCCAGGCCCATCATCACAGCCCCGCCAAGCCCGATTTCTTTCTTTAGCAGGGGATTTTTGCCGTTCATTTCCGGCACAGCACCCTTTAAAATGTCACCACCTTGTCACTTTCTTTGACAATGTCATACATGTCCTTCATCGTGCTGATTGGACACATTTCAGAGCCTTCCTCATTGCGGGATTTGATGCACGTTCCGCAGGCACAAATCTCCCCACCTTCCTGCATTAATTTCTCAGCCTGCCCAATGGTATCGAACTTGTCCGTGCTGATATTCTGATACTCAACGCCCTTGCCCATGAAGAACACCTTCACATCGTCCTTCTGGCTAAGCGCAAAATTCGCGTACCGAAGCGCGTTCCAGCTTGTTTCCGCGTCATTTGACGAAATAATCACGCCGATTTTCATAGCGAACCCTCCTTCATTTACTCAAAACAATCCCATAATGATACGGTTTTAAATCATACCGTTGCGGCGAATGAAATCCTACGCCTTCCGCCCACCTGACACAATCTTCCGGCTTTGGCCGAATCTCCATCGAAGGCCCTCTGGGTGTCAACGGATCATAATTCCAATGGATAATGCTGAGCTTGCCGCCTCTGCGAAGAATCCGGCGCGCTTCACGAAGCAAAATGTCTGGCTGCTCAATATGGAGAATGTTGAAAAACATCACGAAATCAATGCTTTCATCCTCAACGCCCGTTCCATCAGCCACGACATCGCGGGTCGCGGTTACGATATTACTAAGCCCGCTTTGCCCCGCTTCCTTCCGGGTCAGCGACGTCATTGCAGAATCAATATCAATCGCAATCACCTTCCCCTTAACCATCCTCGCGGCAGGAATCGTAAAGGTGCCATAGCCGCAGCCGAACTCGACAACATCCCTGATTTTTTCATCCATTCCTAGCGTTGCCAAAATTTTCGCGGGATCGAAAAACTCTTCCCATATATCCTTCTCAGGCATACCGCTTTCCCGGCCTTTCATAAACGTATTCTCCAAGTACCCGTATTTATTTAGCTCAATAGATAGTTGCAAATATCCATTCTCTGCAACTGCGGTAGAAGAAGCTTTAACTGCGAACCCGCATTTTGGGAAAGTCTTGGCTTTCGCGTAAACTATACGAATTGAAGAACCTGTTCTCGGCCTTTCTTCTTGTCAACTTCAACCTTCATTACCACGCCCAGCACACTGAGGAAGCGCACCAAGGTTTCCAGAGTAAGATTGTCCGAACCGCTCTCAATCCGGCTGATAAGCTGCTGGGAAACGCCCATTTTCTGGGCCAACTGCTTCTGGGTCAAGCCGGTCTTTTCCCGGATTTCCACAAGCTGCTCGGCCACCGCAATCTTCACCTGCTCGACCTGAATATTCAGTTCCCGCTCAGGATCGCCTTTGACCTGTTTCTGCATAACCTGGTCTAAGGTCTTAAATTTTGATTTCGCTATTTTGGCCATAACCCACCTCTTTTCTTCTGGGTACTGATTGATCCCTCTTAATCTCCCGTTTCAATGCGCCCGTGCTTGAACTGCACCTCGCAAATGTCTTTTCTGAATAAAGCCAACTCGATGTCCTTCTTCGGGATTTCATCCGTCTTCTTCAAGAAGGCGTGAAGGAGAACGATGTTCTTTCCGTGGAAGTAGTACAGAATCCGGTGTCTGCCTGGCCTCAACTCGTAGAGCTTGATCTTGCCTCCCAGATAATCGCCCGCAGGCCGCTTGAGCTGAGGCCCCACCTCCTGCAATCGTCTGAGATAGGCAAATACTTTGTCCTGCTGAGGGGCGGAAAGCTTTTCCATATACTCCTCAACGGGGCAGGCTCCCTTGGTATCCACGAAAAAGATGATTTTGTATATCATTTAACTAGAACCAGTTAAAAACTCCTTCAGCATGCTTAGTATTACCGTGGTAATAGTTTAAGTATACAACATTTATGTTGTATTGCCAACCCCGACAAAAAAGTGGAACCCGCTAAGAACCCACAAACGGCTTTACCGGGAATCCATACTTCTCGCCTGTGTTTAGGTCGTATGTCCATTCGCCATCTGGCCGTAATTCGTGGGAAAGAGCATGGCGATGCCAATTCACCAGGCTTTGGGCGTGTTCCGCATAGCCGCCTGCCCATGCTTTCCAGAGACTTGCCGAGAATCTCCCTGGTCTTGGGGTGCTCCGGCGACCAGGCAACCTCGCTTGAAAACCGCAAACGCCCCAAGAACTCAAGGTTCGGGAAGCAAAGTAAGATCGGCTCGAAAAAGCCAAACTCCAAATCCCCTCCCTGTAATTCCCCCTGAGTCGCGTCAAAATTCCGGTCAATATACAGGTATCGAGTCCTGGCCAGGATTTTCTTATAGTCGTACCGCAGAAACGCCAAGAGCCCGCCTCTTGAGCCTTCCCTGTGAACTCTGGGACTGCTCCCAAATGCCAGCTCGCAAACTCTTTTCATAGTTCTATCGTTCCCGTATTAGACGAGTTTAGCAACTGCTTCATTTTCATGCCGCCATCTAGTATAATCCGCCTAAACGGATGAAGTAGATGCAACCATCACTCGACAGCTCAAACCAACTGTTCAAGGCTTTTGCCGACCCAACCCGGCTCCGCATACTCAACCTGCTGAGGGAGGGGGAGCTTTGCGTGTGCCGCCTCATAGAAGTTTTGGAGATACCTCAGTCGCGCATCTCGCGACATATGGCCTATCTCAGGCAAGCCGGGCTGGTGGAACTGCGGGAGGAAGGGACTTGGAATTTCTACCGGCTGGCAGAGCCCTCATCCGGGCTCCATAGCCGCCTCGTTGACTGTGTTTCTGATTGCCTGGCGGAGATTCGCCAGTTGAAAGCCGATATGAGGAAACTTGGCCGGATTGGCAGCCGAGTTTGATTTTTTGCCCTATTTTATCCGCTTACCCAGATTAAAAGGAGCCTGATCAATGTCTGAGCCCAAATTTAAGATACTCTTCCTCTGCACCGGCAATTCCTGCCGAAGCCAGATGGCCGAGGGCTGGGCCAAACGTCTCAAAGGCAATCTGATCGAACCCTATTCAGCCGGTATCGAAACACACGGCCTGAATCCCAATGCGGTCAAGGTAATGGAGGAGGCAGGAGTAGATATTTCGAGCCATCAATCCAAGAATGTTCGAGATTTGATGGATATTCCCTTTGATTACGTCGTCACTGTGTGTGGCCATGCCAATGAAAACTGCCCCCGGTTCCCCGGCAAGGCCAAAATCGTGCATACGGGTTTTGATGATCCTCCAAGATTGGCCGAGAACGCTACAACCAATGAAGAGAAGTTGGATTGTTACCGTAAAGTCCGCGATGAAATCAGAGCATTTATTGAATCACTACCCGAAGGATTAGAATCATGACCTTGCCCCCATCCCCTCATACCGAAACCCGGCACATGACAAACCCCTTTGAAAAATACCTCACCTTGTGGGTTGCGCTCTGCATTGTGGGGGGTATCTTGCTTGGAAAGCTGGCGCCCGGATTTGCCAAGACATTGGATGCAATGGCTCTGTACGTCAATGGAGCCCCGGTCGTCTCGATCCCCATTGCAATCTGCCTCTTTTTTATGATGTACCCGATTATGGTCAAGATTGATTTCGGAGAAGTCATTAAAGCGGGACGCAGCGGGAAACCTGTATTCCTCACTCTGTTCATTAACTGGGCCATTAAGCCTTTTACGATGTACGCCATTGCCACGCTCTTTTTGGGGGTGCTCTTCAAGGGCTTGATCGGGGCCGAAGCCGTGGATTTGGTCAAGATGCCCTTCGGTTTGGATTTGCCGGTAGGAGCGGAACATGGTTCCGGCATCGTCGTCCTTCACGAAGGTATTAAGATGCTGCAAGTCCCCTTGTGGCGCAGCTACCTTGCCGGTTGCATCTTGTTGGGTGTTGCGCCTTGCACGGCAATGGTCTTGGTTTGGGGATACCTGGCGCGCGGCAATGACGGCCTAACACTTGTGATGGTGGCGATTAATTCGCTCACCATGCTTTTGCTCTACGGATTATTGGGAGGATTCCTTTTGGGCGTAGGGCGCTTGCCCGTGCCCTGGCAGGCATTACTTCTCTCCATCAGCATTTATGTGGCTTTGCCCCTGGTGGCGGGTTACTTCTCCCGCACCTGGATCATTGCCCACAAGGGAGAAGCCTGGTTTAAGGATAAATTCCTTCATTTCCTGACACCGGTGACCATCTGTGCCTTGTTGGTAACTTTGGTTTTACTTTTCTCTTTTAAAGGCGAGGTCATTCTTGCCAATCCCTTTACCATTTTGTGGATTGCCGTTCCCCTGTTCATCCAGGCGGTAGCCATTTTCGGGTTGGGTTATTGGGCTGCACGGCTTTTGAGGCTCCCGTATCCGGACGCCGCCCCCGCCGCCATGATCGGTGCCTCAAATCACTTTGAAGTGGCGATCGCCACATCAACCATGCTCTTTGGACTTTCCTCAGGGGCAGCTTTGGCTACCGTGGTGGGCGTATTGATTGAAGTGCCTGTGATGTTGATGCTGGTACGTTTCTGCACACGGACACAGCACTGGTTTCCAAATACACATCAAGCCAGCCAAACCTAGAGGGGAATTGTATAGGTAAGCGTGTAGTAGATGCCCACAAGAAAGAAAATCAGTCCGGTCAGTTTCCTCATCCACGCCTCTGCCACGCTGATTTTTTGAAACCAACCGCTCAACGAACTAACTCCAAGAGCAACAGCCAGCGCAAAAACCAACACAGGCAATGCTGTCCCTAAACCGTAAACCAGCGGCAAACTCACCCCAACCTGGCTTTGTAATGCAAGCGGAATCAGGCTGCCAAAGAAAAGCGCCGCAGAAATCGGACAAAATGAGAGCGCAAATAAAAACCCCAAAGAAAAGGCTCCAACGCCTCCTGACCGGGCCAACATCTGTTGTTTTTCAACCGACACGGAAAACCCTGGCAAGCGCAGGCGAAGCACACCGAACAAAACCAGTCCCACCAACAACAAAACCGGCCCCAATGCCCGGCTCATATACCTCTGCAGAAACTGGGCTGTGGAGGGAACACTCAATAACGAGGTGATAATCAGTACGCCCAAGAGCATGTAAGCAAGCATGCGTCCGGCTGTATAAGCACAGCCTGCAAACACGACTTGACGGACATGGAGCACCTGCTTCGACAGAAAGGACACCGCAGCAATATTCGTAGCCAACGGGCACGGACTAATCGAAGTCATGATGCCCAACCACAGCGCCGTGGCCATCATCCCGGCCATTTCGATCAAGAAAGCTCCTTCAACATCTTGTTCAGTTCCTCAGCCACGTAAGCGCCGAACCGCTCTTCGCTTCGCAAAAGCTGCCACACCTTCTCCAAGTTGGCATAGCGCACTTCCTCACCACCCTTCACAAGCGAAAGCACAACCGATTTTGTGTAAAGCTGGTAATCCTCTACAAAATGCCGGTTTTGCGGTTCATCCACATTCATTGGAGCAAAGACCACCCGTCCAGAATCCAGCTCCCGTTCAAACTGCGAGCCCAGAGTATTCTTCGTGAACTTCTCGATCTTGAGGCAGGAAGCACATCGGGCCTGACCGTAGAAGTAGTACACAATAACCTGACCGGTTGCAGGGTGTTCATCCTGGGAGAAGGAAATTTTGGGGAGATACAATGCCGCCGCGCAAACAACTGCAAGAATTGCCACGCTGCAAACCATCATTCGTATTGACAGCCGGTTACTTATACCAGCCATGATTTAATCTCGTCGCTCGAACTGACCTTCCCTGAAACCTTTACCTGACCATCCACCACCAGGGCAGGAGTCGCCAGCACACCATACCCGGTAATCCTATCCATATCTTCGACCTTGACGACCTCGGCCTGCACGCCTACCTCAGCAACCGCCTGCTGAACATTGTTGTAAAGCTGTTTACACTTCGCGCAGCCCATACCGAGCACTTCGATTTTCATCTTTCGACCCTCCTTTTCTAGCTCACCATCATGCCGAACCAAATGCCCGTTACGGTCGCCATAACGACAACCAGACACACATACACAATCGTTTTCTTTGTGCCGATCACACTGCGGATCACCAGCATATTCGGCAAGCTCAAGGCTGGCCCGGCCAGCAAGAGCGCCAGCGCAGGTCCTTTTCCCATGCCGGCGCCCAGAAGTCCTTCCAAAATAGGGATTTCCGTTAAAGTCGCAAAGTACATGAACGCCCCAACAACCGATGCAAAGAAATTAGCGAACAGTGAATTGCCCCCGACCAGCTTTTCGACAAATTCCGGGGGGATGAGGCCCTGCTCACCGGGCCGTCCCAGCAACAACCCCGCAACTGCCACACCTATCAACAGAAGCGGCATAATCTGCTTTGCAAAGCCCCAACTTGCCCCAGTCCACTCCCGCAGTTCGCTCCGAACAAACCACCTTTGTAACATCAGCGCCAGTCCCGCAGCCAAAAATCCCGTGATGAGCCAACGCCACTGGTAAATCAACGCCCATAAACCAATGTCCCCCTCCTGAGGCCTTCCCCAATTGGCAAAAACCAAAATGCACACCATCACCATAAAATAAACAGCATTTTTCCAAAGAGGTCTTTGTGTGTCCTCTTCGGCTATGTGAATCGGCCCGGTTTGATTTCTTTGGCGCTCTTCCCGAAGAAATATCAAGTGCATCAATAGCCCGACCACAACGCTGAACAACACCGCGCCAACAGCTCTTGCCACACCCAACTGCCAGCCCAACACGCGCGCTGTCAGAATGATGGCCAACACATTGATGGCAGGACCCGAGTACAGAAAGGCCGTGGCCGGCCCAAGCCCTGCGCCCCGTTTGTAGATACCGCTAAAAATGGGCAAAACCGTGCAGGAGCACACAGCCAAGATAGTGCCGGAAACGGACGCGACTCCGTAGGCCAATGCCTTGTGCGCCCCGGCACCGAAGTATTTCATTACCGCAGCCTGGCTCACAAAAACAGAAATAGCGCCTGCAATAAAAAAGGCCGGGACCAGGCACAATAACACATGCTCCCGCGCATACCATCTCACCAGGGCCAGCGCCTCGAACACAGGGTTCCGGAAAGGCAACAGCTCAACAGGCAGGTAGAAACACGCCAAAAATGCCGCCACCATCAGAAGGACTTTGTGCTGTTCTTTCATTTCTATGTCCCTTTGTTTTACACATAGCCAGTCAGCTATATAACAAGACAAAAAAAGATCTACCCGGCTGTATATAGATCCTGGCGATCAGCCCTATGGGCCATCTTGGCATCTTTTCTGATCAGAGCTTCACCATCAAGACATGCACTTAAGTCCCGGACGAACGATGTAGAAACGACATTTCGCTTCTTACTCAGAAAATATTGGGTCCACAACCCATCTTGTTCACTGTCAACGATCCCCGCGTCTTTCATCTTTTTCAGGTGGCGGGAAACGCTGGGCTGTTTGATTCCCAACACAAAGGCCAGCTCGCACACGCACATTTTCCGCCTTTCCAGAAGCTTAAATATCCGCAGCCTGTTGCGATCTGACAATGCCTTGAGTATGGACAATGTATTATTCAACGGAAGCCCTCTACTTTATATAGCTATTTCGCTATATACTAAGACTTCTCACTAATACCTGTCAACTCGACTCTCAGCTAATGGCGTCTAACGCTTTCCGCAACCTTTTGCCCCAGGGTTCCCTCCCCCAGAGGGTCACGCATTAGACGCTCGAGGGCTTCGGGTGGTCCGTCTTTCCATTTCCACTCTCTCTTCCAACCGTCCGATGACTTCTAATAGTTGTTGCGCATGCGCCTGTTCGTCCTGCACAACGTTTTTGATTTCCTCCTCAAGCCTCTGAAGCACGCGATGAAACTGCGCCCCGTATAACCTGCTTTTGTTGCGAATCATTCTATAAAAGGCGATTGCCTCTGTTTCATTTCTTAGATCTACTTTCTCTATGTCCTTTCCTCCTTTGAATCCGTGCGTTCCTTCAATTTCAATGAGCGTCTCCGTGATTATCTCGGCGCGCGAGAAATATTTCATGCTCGCCGCATGCTCCCACTCATTCGCCTGATTGAGAATTGTTAATAGATCCTTTTTCACCGTTGTCATTATTCCCCCGTATTTTTCCGCTCTGCTGAGTCATTCCGAGACTGCCTCTGAACTCAATTTCTTCGGTTGCCATACAAACCAGACTTCCCGCTTCCCGATGCTTCGGGTTGTATTGAAAAGAAGCTGGGCACGTCACCAAACCCCTTTCCTCCGAGCTCGCGAAACTCATAGTTATGTTTCATGGCCGCTTCAAACAGTTCGAGTTCTTCTCGATCCAGGACAGGATCCTCAGACTGCATGTCCGCCCATACATACTGTGACGGATCTTGCTTGCGATATTTCTTCATGATTCATTCTCCACGGTTCTTTCCTTGCCGACACTCACCGGCCTGTTCAATGTCAGGCGTTTCACGTTTTTATAGTCAACAACGCGATTCCGCCGATCAGCGCAACCACTCCAACGATCGGTGATAGAGGAATCCGTTTGCTTGTTTTAGTCGACACTTCCATAATGCCGAGATCGACAGGCTTTCCTCTTTTCGTGTACGTAATGCCCTCATAAACGAAGGCGATAATACCGATTGCAATCAGTATTGCTCCTAAAAGAACCATTGGTTTCATCCCACACCTCCTGATCGTTCTTTTTGTTATCGTGCCAGCTAATTGTTGCCTTCTTTGTAGTCTGCCTCGAGTTTGGTCATTTGCTCAATTTCGTAAACTTCGTGCCTTCAAGTGTCAGGTTATACATAAGACCCTGACGCCCGATGACAAAAGCAAGAATGGGTTCGTTAAGCTTTGCTGTATCTAAGGACCCGCCGGCACCGATGCTCACCACGGCGATAGATGCGTCTGCTCCTGCCTTCCAGTTGGAGCTCGTACGAAGGCGGCTTAACACTTCTTCCTGCATAAACGCAAGTATGACGGTCTTTTTTTGCGCTCCGATTTGGAACCCAAAAGACCCCGCAGCGGTGCTGTAGTAATCTACGGTCGCGCCGTTGATCCTCAGCGCGCCTTCGCCGTATTCACCACCAAACCCGAACCCAACCTTGTAGACATTGGGAAAGACAAGCACACCTTTTGCTTCCTGAATAAGCTTGTTTCCTTCCCCCACCTCGGCGTAGAAACGCTCAAGCGCGGCATCCACACCTGCGTCGATTTCTCCGGATGTCCCGGCCCAAGTATTTGTTGCCGCCCACCAGCCCATCAACATTAAACCTATCGCCGTTAAGACTATTACACCGACGACGCTGTTTTCTCTGTTTTTGTCGTTCATCGAAGACACCTTGTTTTAGACGTCCCGGGCATTACCAGCTTCAACCGGTTTCCACATTCCCGCAGATTTTTCGCGCGCCCCCTTGTGAATCACGCCCGTTGGAGAAGCCCGATAACACCCACTAAGACCACAGCTCCGATAAGCGCCGTCACAAAACCTCCAAGCGCGCTATAGGACACCAGGCCCGTTGCGCCGGCCAGCCACCCGCCCAACAAAGCACCGACCACACCGACCCCAATATTGCCGAATAGCCCGAACCCGTGCCCCTTCATAATGACTCCCGCCAGCCAACCGACGAGCAATCCAATCAAAAGAAACCATACTAAGTTTTCCATTTTCGACTCCTTCTGACTCTTCCATTTTCGACCTTGCTGAGCGCACGATCCCCATGCGCCAGCACACTTCTCTTCTCCGGCAGCCTTATACAGCGGCCCCTTAATCTCCCCATGCTTTTCCCAGAGGACTATTCCGCCTTCTTCCAAGTGCCGCCGCTATCATTAATTGCATATTCAGCGCGATGCGGGTTGTTGCTTTTAATCGGCAAAACATCCGCAAATTGCATTTTCATTTCACTGAGAGATTCTAACCGGGTCACTCTCGTGTCCTCCTGGAATAGCTTCACGCTATGCCCTGTTTCCTCGCGGAGGATCTCTTCGATACTTGCGATACTTGCGTTTTTTGGGTCAAACCTTGCTACTTTTAGATTTTTTTGGTCCGATAATCTGGATCCGGTCCCCGGCAAATATATCGCCCCGGTAGTAAAATCCACGGCAAACGCGATAAGGCCCGGAACAAGAAAAAACAACAACCCAATCCCATCCAAAGCAACAATACCCGCGTCAAGCCTCCCGCTGTTCTGACCTCTGCGCTCCGGATGCAAGAGCGTCCCGCAACCCGACAACTGAACGATTAAGGAAAAACAGATCACAACCTGCAGCATTTTCGTCATTTTCTTCATCATTATTGACTCGTCGTTGTTGTGCTTGTCGTCGTGGTGGTGGTCGTTGTCGGCGCCGGCCAAGCCGAATAGCGCATCATCGAACGCGCGATTCTTTGGCCACTGTTTACGACGTAGTCCACCTTCACAAGATCACCCGGCCTTATTTCCAACCGGACCGGCTGTAGACTGGGGCTTTCCATGGCGACGATGTCTTCGGCATCAAAACTAAACGAGGACTCCAAAGCCATGGATGTGGGGCTTGCGTTTTCCAGAAGAACAAATGTGCCCTGATTGGCGTTTGCCGACTTGATCGTGCCCTCGGCTTGCTGAAACAAAGGCGCCGACATGGGCTCAACGGTAATTTTGGTCGCGAGCTGTTCCGCTCCGCTGACTCTGGATTCCAGATAGATCTCTTGCCCGGCTCTTAAATCCGCGATGGAAAGAAACTGCTTATCCGCCCGGTCCGTCACCTGGGTCTCGTGTTCGGTGATTCTGTACTCCACTGTGGCTTGCGGGCCTCGCGTCCGGTCCTCGGCCAATCGAAGCCTGCCGAGTTGAAGATCCAACCAGACAATTTCGCCATCCGCTTTTTGAACCCCAGGCACGGCCGGTGTCGCAGCTAAAACCGAAACGGGTACAACCGCTCCGCACAACCAAATGCCCAGCACTCCGGCCATAAACAATTTACGTTCCAACATCACTCGTTCTCCTTGTTTACCCCGCAACAATCTGTTATTCACGGAGCTTGCCTGCTCTCAAATCCATTCCCATGAATTCATCATAGGAAGAAAGCCACACCACTACGATGGGGTGTTTACCCCAGGGACGGCCTTTTCCTTAACCTGTTGACATTAAGTTGTTTTGATTCCCTAAAGGCTTAATTCTGGGGACGTTGCGGGGGGTATTCCGGTCGATGCTATTCGACTTTCAAGTCTACGGCAAGAGGGAGGTGATCGGAAGCAATCCGGTCCAACTCCGTAGCGGGAACCACGATTTTCATCACTTTTATGTCCGGTGTAACAAAAACATGATCAATCCTGCTGAAGGGATGGCTTGCCAACCAGGTGCTCTTTTGTTTATGGGATTCAACAATCAACTGCGCGTCACGAAGCTTGCCGCCGATGCGTTTGTAGGTCATCGAGCCCGGGTTCGCATTAAAATCCCCGCATAAAACCGACGGCCCGCTGCAAGACACACTGCCGGACCAATCAGGTCCAAGTAAGGCTTCGGCTTGAAGCAAGCGTTCGGCAGGCCATAAACTTAAATGGCTTGTGATTACATTAAGTTTGAAACCGCTCACATCGATTTCTACCCATATCGCGCCTCTCGGTTCGAACATCTTTCGAGCTCTGAGCCTGGGAAGCGCGGCCATTCGAATCATCTTTAAGGGGTACCGGCTTAAGATGGCGTTTCCATATTTACCCTCTTCCAATGAATACGAGGGCTGAAAATATACCTGCATTCCTAACTTACGCGCGATGATTTGTGCTTGGTCTATCTTTCCAGATCGATTTCTTCCCACATCGATTTCCTGCAAAGCGGCGACATCCACGCCCTGTCGCGCAATGACCCGCGCGATCCGGTCCGGCGACGTTTTTCCGTCAAGTCCCACGCACCCGTGAACGTTATAAGTTAGTATGCGTACTTCTCGGTTTAACAACCCCGGCGCCTCGGCTTCTATCGGGGCACACCGCATGTGCCGGAACGCTGCTTCTCGGATATCAAGCGGACGTAAATAGGCCCGTCCCTTTAGGCTCAAAGGCGCATCCGGAGGCAGCAGAGCAAACGCTCTCGTCTCTTCCGGCCCATAGCCCGCGTGACAGCCATTCTCCGAAGCAAAACTGACCAGTTTCTTGCCTTGACACCAGCCTGAAATAATAATGTCTCCAGCGCTGGGATGATGGCACAAAGCCACAAGGTCATTGGCGGCTTCCTTCAGAAATGGATGATCGTCTCCCAGAATTTCATTCGCCTCCAGGGGAAGCATGGATTTCCCATTGAGAGTCCGCGCCTCCACTTGCCCGGCCTCTTTCGGAATCAATACTACAGGGACTTGGGCCGCCGTCAGCAGCTCGACAATAACACGTTCTTTTTCTTCGCCGGTCAATTCCTTTGCCGGATAAATATGAACAAGCGGCCCCATCCCAACAGCGATAACTTTTGCGCTTGTATGTTCAACATGCTTGGCATGAGAGAAATGACCTTTATTGTTCACGGTTCTCACTTCCGCAAGCTCCCCAAATATCGTCGCGATCGCCTCTTCAACCGGGCGCCCGTTCATCACAGTGTACGGGATTGCATCTTCTTGTCCGTGATCCGAATAAATCCAAATATCATAATCCCGGCGTTCCGCCCGCCTGGCCTCTTTCCACACGCGGGATACGGCATCATCAACTCCCCTCAATGACCAATGCGCGAACTTCGAAGAAGGGCCCCGCCTGTGGGCTTGTTCGTCGTATCCAAGAAGGTTTAAGTGAATGACCGGCAACCCGCGCGCGATATCAATTTTTGCGCCGATCACCACAAGCTCTCTAAGCAACACGCATATTAAGGCCCTCATAAATATAAACTGGACCTCTTCGATGATTTTCTTCCCAGTAATCATTCCCCGTACAAAATCATAAACTCCGACGCAACATTCAATATGCAGCAACACAACCGTTCGTATGAATATATTGAGATGAAATATGCCTATGAGCAGCCACGTACTTGGTTTGAATACCTGAAAGATTTGGCTCCATTCGCCTCCGGACGCACAATAGTGGGATTCTGCGGCGCCACCTTTAAATATATTTGAATAAGAGCTCCCCCCTTTTAGAAGAGGTTCCGCGCCGTTACTTATGCGGGATTCTATTTCCCGAGCGCATTTTGGATCATACATCACATACGTTTCGCCACTCTGCTTATCCACAAAATTAAACGCGGGAACACATCCTTTAACGCCATAAAATATTTCACCCTGGACCGCGGGCGTATTGGACGGCAATCCGGAATAATGCACGTACTCCTTATACTTTTGCTCTTCAATAAGAGTTTGAACAAAGGGCATGTTATTTTCGCGAAGCCCCCTCCGCCATTGTTTCATGGAAAGGCCGTCAATTTGAATCAATATCAACCCGGAAGAGGTGGAAGCGGCTTCTGATTTGGACAAACGAAACAACCGGACCGCCCAATATGACCGGCTGAATACATTTCTCAATTTTCTAATCCTGGATCCAATTCTAGAGATCATTTCTTCCCTTTAATTATTTACCAGAGCCTCTTCCGGAAGCTCTGTGCCTTTTGGAGTAAATGCATCTATCGTCGCTCTCGTAACATTACAAAGAAGATCCCATTCCGCTTCGCCCCGCTGCATGAATGACAGTATGCTCTTTTCTTCAAATTTTTTCGGGACGCCGTCCGGAGACCTCAGACTTTCGTAAAGCCGGAGAACCTTGTCCACACACACCGGCATTGAGTAACGTTCCGCAGTTGTTCTTGCTTCCGCCTTCAATTTTCTTCTTCCGGCGGCGGATTGGCGGTAAATCCAGCTCAAAGCGTCCGCGAAATCCTGCTCGCATTCGTCCGGCACAAGACGTCCGTTAATCTTGTCTTTGACAATATCCCGGACACCCGGCGCATCAAGACCCACCACGGGAACACCGGCCGCCATCGCTTCGTTCAATACCATGCCCTGAGTTTCGCTATGCGATGAAAACGCGAATACATCTATCGATTGAAACGCCTCGATCAAACGCTTCCCTTTAAGCTCACCCACAAGGAATAATCGGCCTTCCAACTTTCTCTCCTTAAAATAGTTTAAGAGGTCTTCCTTTGACGGGCCGCTTCCTACCACCAAAAACACCGATTTCTTTTCACTAATTAGAAACGAAGCAACCGCGCGGTTAAGAAACAGCAGGTTTTTCTCCGGCGCAAGCCTTCCTACATAGCCAATCACAAAGGCCTCTTTGGGTAGCTTTGCTTGTTCTCTAAAGTTGCCGTCCGTCCCTTTATATTGACTTAGATCAAGACCTGTCGAAATCACCGTGACCGGCGTTTCAACGCCTCGCGCTTTAATCAATTCCGCTACGCTTTTACTCGGCGCAATGACATGCGAGCAGCAATTCGCGTACCCCGTGGCAATCTCAGTCACAAATCTTTGGACCATTTCCGAATGGCCTACGTTTTTCTCATAAAGCGAATGATGCGTAAAAACCAAGGGCACTTTGTGTTCATAGGCCAACCGGAGCGCTGTATCCCCCATTAAAAATGGATGATGCGCATGAATGATATCCGGCTTAAACCCGCTCAACACATCGGATAAATGCCCTTCAATAGGAAGCTTTACCGAATATTTTGATCCGCTAACCTTTTGAAGCGCAGGCACTCGAATTACGTCCAGTTCATTCTCTGGGCGGTTCTCAAATTCCGGAGCCACGATCACGGCCCGATGGCCGCGTTTACGATATTCCTTCACAAAGGATTCAATCGATCGTTCCAGGCCTCCCACGAGTGGCAAATAGGTATTGGTCATCATTAATATATTCATGGTTTTCCTCCCGGAATTACCAACGAGGTTTGCCCCGCTTTTGCTTGAGCCGGATCAAGGCCCGGCAACCGGATTTCAATCACAGGATCGTTATCCTTGCGCCAGTCTCCTGACCAGCGAATTTCAGTTTCCCCGCCCTTTGTCCCTATTGAGACTATAATGGAGCCAAAGCTGGTGAAAGTGGGCCCAAATGTCGCCTCCGCGCCCTCCGTTCTCCACGAAGTTGCAATGCCCGAGCACAAAATAACCTTCCCTTCCTCTTCGCGCACAAAACAATTCCGGATCATCAGGATCCATTCAGCCGCCGCCCAAATGTGCTGGCCATCGCCCATGCATCCGCCTTTGGTCCTGGGATGAACTGCTTCCGGCCACTGGCCCGTGGGAGATGCCAAAGTGGCAATGGAATTCATTAAATCAAAGTATCGCGGGTCACCGGCACGCAAGTACACTTGGGCGATATGCAGCGTTAAATAGACATTAATTCCGGAATGGCTGATCTCTTGATAAAAGCCGCCTTGAACAAAACATTTTCGGAGCAGAAACCCGGCGGTGTTGAGAAGCCTGGGATCTTGCCCGGGGAACAATTGAAGAGGATAGCCCGCTACAAGCGATCCAATGGCTCCCGCATCCATCCTCCGATAGGGAGACGCAGGCATTGCGTCCCCTTTTGTTCTGCCGGAGACCGTTTTCAGACTTGTTTCTATGCACGATAGAAAGTCCTCTGCCTGGCGCGTAAACCGGACGGCGAGCGCACGGTCGCCGAATTGCTCCGCAAGGAAAGCGCTTGCCTGAAGCCCTGCGACCCCCCAGAAATCATCCCAGTAATAATAATCGTTAGGTCCCAGATGCTCGGCGCTGAATCCCACAGGGAGCAAACCATAGGAATTTCCCCCCTTCTTGAATTCCCTTTTATTTTGGATCCACTTTGCAGCCCGATAAACGGTTTGTTTCCATTTCGGATCCGGTTTCTTTCCTGTTGATTCACAAAAACGGCGTATGGACCATAAAGCTTCCCCGTTGGAATCCCATTCTCCGTCTTGCGACAAATAATAGCCGGCTGAGGTTTGCCGCGCGGGATAGCGGTCGAGTATATTCTCAACCCGCTCGCTGAGCCCCACACAAAGCATGGCGTCCAATATAAAGGCCGCGTCCCGGAACCAAAATCGCTTATACGTATAAGGCCCAGGGTAAATGTCTTGCTGAGGTGAATGCAATATGAGGGACCGGATCGCCGCGTCATAAAGAAATTGAAAGTGTTTATCGGGCAGATCCGCTTTGCATAACCCCTTCACCTTTTCATCCCACAAGGCAACGGACACACCCGATTCGCCCGACGGCTTCACCACAGCATTCTTTGCGATCGGGATGGAGACCGTAATTTCGCGGACGATATCCGGCTCAAGCTTAAAAAGCGCCGCGGCCGTAGCCATCCCTACGGCACACACCACCCCCTCCGCATCCGACGATAACAGAGAAGGAAACTGCCCGAACACATCTCCTTTCCAATAATCAGAAAACTGTGTTCTTTCGGCTGCCGTGTCAAAATGAACAAATGCGTGTCCGTTCACTTTCCACCCAAGGTTGTTTTCCAGCAAAGAGATCTTATTCACAAAGCTGATGCCTTCCGGATTGCAAGGACGAAGCGAGACTGCCAACCACCCGCCTGACTTTGAAAGAGCCGTCACTTTGATCCGGCACATCACTATCCCTGATTGTTCATAAGCATCAACGCTGGAACAAAGCCGCATATCCTTATTTTCAATCCTAGTTATTACTTGAGGATTTTCGTGCAACCGCCATTCTTGACGCGCGGAATGAACCCGCGAAGGGATCAGATGGACTCCCTGTCCGTTCATCATCCAAGCGTCGATAGACCATCCGTCATAAAAGGGAGTGACTAAACCTCTGGGATCCACAATCGCCAGTTCCGTGTGATCGGGGACTCCCACTGCCGTCCAGTTTCTATGGGTAAGATTCAGGTGAGTCAGATTAAATGCACGCGGCATAAACGATTCATCACCCGGATCAAACTGGCGCTCAACCCAATACGGCCAAACCCAATCCATATTATGCTGAATAGCCTGGCTGTTGATTAACCCGCGAGCCTGCATAATAGCGCCTGCTCGAAGGAGTTCTTTGGGGGCCATGAGTTCGGAGGGTTGGGCAAACCGCCTGAGGTTGGCTAGAACCAATATAGGATCGAGAAACCCTTCAACGCGGGCAACATGCCGGATCAAAAGGCTTTTCAGCGAATTTGATAAGAGCCCTGAGTTTCTACGGAAGAACATTGTTATCATAATTTAGTAACCTCATCCCATAGACGCCGAGAAAAGAGAAATAGAGAATAGCCAAGACAGAGACCGCGATTGACCATACAATTTTATCTTGCTTGGAAAAATGTAAACTCCGCCATAAAAGAGGGAGAGCGGCAAACCCTGTCGAAAGCAACAAAACGCAAATATAAAGTTTTGATTCGCCGAACCCGGCCGCTTTCCCTTGCGCAAGCTGATAGGTTTCGACAACAGCGGGAACCATGGCCATTAAGTAAACAAAGCCCGCCAGGATATACGCCGCCGTCGATTTTAGAAATACCAACGAACACACAATGCCGATATCAATAACAAAAAGCGCCGCGGCTTTAGATCGCCTGCCGGCGGCCAGATGCCCGGCTCCGGGAACAAGGGACAGACCCGCTATAAGAAGGGGTGCCATTACACCGTTTCCATCATGCCGGATGTTCAATCCATACCCCCGCTAGCATTCGCATGAGTTTAACTCCCTGTCACAAACTTCTTTTAGATAGAAAACGCAGCCATGCGTTAGCCAGAAGGTTTCCACCAAGTACCTTGTGCCATTTTTGGGCTCAACCGGCGCGAAAGCGCTCCTGATTGTGATGTTTATACTGATGTATTGATCATAGAAAATAGGGCAGACCGCCGCGATGGGGTGTTTACCCCATTCGAAGCCGGCGGTTACCGGATGGGGGGCCGGGCGCCGCTTTCGATGGCTCCCGTCTCAACAGCGTAGCGGGTAAGCCCCGCGGTGTCGTGAATATTTAACTTTTCCATAAGATGTTGGCGATGTTTTTCAACTGTCTTGATGCTGATACTGAGTTCGGCGGCTATTTGTTTATTCGCCTTACCTTCCGCAACTAATTGAAGAACTTCTGCCTCGCGTTCGCTCAATCGGCACTGTTTCTTTTTAATCCGTCCTTTTTTATTAATTACCGTCTGATTCATGGCTCGGAGGCGTTTTTCCACCTCAGGACTGACAAAGGTCAGGCCCTCTTTGACTTTCCGGATTGCCATAGACAACATCTGTGCCGAAGTCTGCTTGATTAGATATCCTGATCCTCCCAGGGCCATCACCTGATCGATATACGCATCATCACGATGCGCGGAGAGAATGAGAACCTTACTGGCCGGAACGGCTTTATGAATCTGTCGGAGAGCTTCCAGCCCATTTAGTAGCGGCATCGCGATATCCAGTAACACCACATCGGGACTGAGAGTCTTGGCCAAAGATACCGCTTCACGGCCGTTTTTCGCCTCCCCGATCACTTCAATGTCGGACTCGATTTCAAGCAGCTTGCGCAGTCCTTGCCGGACAATGGTGTGGTCATCTGCCAATAAGACGGTAATTCGATTCAACATTTACCCTTTGGCACCGTCAACGAAGGGAATCTCAGCTCGAAGCGTGGTGCCTTTACCCGGACCCGAGTCAACGACAAAAGTACCGCCGACAATCTGTATCCGCTCTCGCATGCCAATCAACCCTAAACGTTTGCGCTTAGACCGGTTAAAATCTCTTTTGACATCAAACCCTTTGCCGTTATCTCTTATAACCATGCGAACGGAATCAGGCAATTTGGTGATACTCACGCTCACCAGGCTGGCTCGCGCGTGCTTAGCGACATTGGTGAGCGCCGACGTAGCGACCCGGTAAAGAGCCGTTCGCTTCTCGCCGTTCATCTGATCGAGACCGGAAACAGACTTAAGCCGAACCGGTATTCTTGTCTGCTTCGTGAAGTCCTTTGTAAACGCCTCAAGGGCCGCAACAAGCCCAAGGTCATCCAGAAGTCTCGGGCGCAATTTGCGGGCAAACCGGTGCACAATGTCCACTGAATCTACCACCAGGCGCCTTGTAGCCGCAATTTTCTTCTTGAGATCCCGGGTATTGCCCGTAAGCTCAATCTCCAAACTAGCCAAGTAAACATTGATACCCGCCAGAGTCTGGGCAATGTCATCATGCAACTCGCGACTAATCTCCTTCCGTTCCTCCTCATGCGCAAGTAACACTTGACGAGACAGGAGCCGCACCTCTTCTTCCATCTGCCGCGCCTTTACCATCAGCTGCTTTTCGTGGCCTTCGTATGCTTTCAGTTTTGCCTCTGCAGTCTTGCGCCGTTTGATTTCGATTTCCAGTTTCCGCAGCGTCGCTTCATACTTTCGTGTTATCTGGCTCACTGTAATCTTCATGATCACCCTATTATCCGAAAGTCTCATCCACCATTCTATGGGGTCATAACCCCACCCACCGGCTCCGTGTCTAGAGCATGGCTCGCTAGGGTTTTACCCCATAGTAAGCTCCGGACCGCAAGCCTAGTATACTCCTACAGCACCGGAAGACAGCAATTCCCAAATCGTCACAAGGTGCACGATACGCCACAGGACCGCAGCTACTCAAGGGAGCCCTTGCGACGGCCACGGCAACCAGCGGCAATCCACGAACAAAACAGGGGTGTGTTCCATGAATAATAAATTCTTGCCGGCGCTTGCAGCAGTTGTGGTTGTTCTTTCGGGCACAACCGGAGCTGTGTATGCTTCAGAAACCGATAGTCGCATTGAGTCCTCAGCCCGCGAATCCTATGTGTTCAAAACGTATCTCAAAGACGACGCAGTAAAGGTCAGCTCGCAAAATGGCATTGCCACCTTGACGGGCACTGTCAATCAATACGCGCATAAATCCCTGGCCCAGGAAACCGTAGCAAGCCTTCCGGGAGTCAAGAGCGTGGACAACCAACTGACGTTACATGTCGAGTCCCCTCCTGAATATTCCGATGGATGGATGAGCATGCAAATAAAGACTTCACTTCTTTTCAACAGGAATGTAAGCGGGCTTAAGACCCAGGTCTTCGTGGAGGAAGGCATCGTGACTTTGAGGGGAGAAGCCGATAATAGCGCGCAAAAAGCATTGGCGGGGCAATATGCTAAAGACATCCGCGGTGTCACAGCTGTTCGTAATGAGATGACTATTAAGCAACCCGCGGACCACGCCAGCTTAGGCGATAGAATCGATGACGCTTCCATCACTGCACAGGTCAAGACTGCGCTCTTGATTCACCATTCAACGAGCGGTCTCAAAACCGGAGTCTCGACAAGTAACGGCATAGTCACATTGAGCGGCGATGTCGACAACAGCGCCGGAAAGGACTTAGCTACCAAAGTAACGGCTGATATCCCCGGCGTAATGGACGTGATCAACAACATGAAGGTAAACTACGCACTGTCTAACACCTAATACTACTTGATATTGCCGGCTGAGGATATTTCTTCAGCCGGCAGTGCCACCAGGCATTTTAAGGAGATCATATGTTATACACAATTGCTTTAGCGATGCTGATTCTGTGGGCGGTTGGTCTGATGAGCCACTACACCTTAGGTGGATTTATTCATGTACTCTTGCTTATCGCGATTGTCATGGTGATTACTGACTTCATCCGCGGACGACGATCTATTTTGAGGGCCAACAAACTATGATCTTCCCCATCACTGGAACGCTTTCGCCGGCTTCGCCTTTAAGTTTGATCCGACAAATTACTCTGGCGGAAAGCATTGTGGATGCGGTTAAAGATCCCCTTTTGGTCCTTGACGAAGGCTTGCATGTCGTGATGGCAAACAGATCTTTCTACAAACTTTTCAAGGTTTCCCCGTCGAATACTTCAGGCGAACTACTTTTCGATTTGGGAAACGGGCAATGGAACGTTCCCCATTTGCGAAAGCTGTTGGAGGAGATCCTGCCGCAACAGTCTGAGTTTCATGATTTCGAAGTCAGGCATGTTTTCGAGACATTGGGCCTGAGAACAATGCTGCTCAATGCCCGAAGAATCCCGGGGGAAGAGCCCTTGATCCTGTTGGCTATGGAAGATATCACTGAACGCAGGGACATTGAAAACAAACTGGCAAAGGCTTCGGAAAAACGTTACGAACTGTCGCTGACAGACGTCCTGACCCGGCTTTACAACCGGCGTGGATTCTTAGAACTCGCCCAACATCAACTTAACGTGGCCAAACGCCTGAAACAGAATCTGTTCCTTCTATTCATGGACCTAAACGGCCTGAAACAAATCAACGACCGCTTAGGCCATGGCGAAGGAGACAGCGCAATTCTAAACTTATCGGTTATCCTCAAGAACACTTTCCGCCAATCGGACATTCTTGCGCGTTTCGGCGGAGACGAATTCATCGGCCTTGGCTTAGAATCCAGGCCAGGGACAACGCGCAAATTGACTGACCGTATCCATCAAAAGCTAAGCGCTTGGCGCACTCAAACGACCCCTCCTTACAGGCTGTCCGTCAGCGTGGGCGCAGCGCATTATAGACCCGCCTCGCCTTTCTCGCTCACAGAGCTTGTGGCACAGGCGGACCGCCGGATGTACTCAGACAAAATACGCGGCAAAATCGACCCCTTTGCAGGACGGTGTTTCTGCCTTCTCCCCTGAGTTTCAGCGGCCGGCGTAGTTCTATCATTGTAACAGAAGTACTATTTGCATTTAGACTGTACACAATACTTGACCTCTTTCGCTACCCATGCAACGCTTCTCCTTGTCATGACTTATATCCATCGTCAAATAGAACCGTTGCTCAAGCGGGTGCTGGGGCAATTTCCTGCTGTGGCTGTGAGCGGACCCAGGTAAGCGGGCAAATCCACCTTGCTTAAGGAGCTTTTTGCCGATCGCTACCGTTATGTGACCTTCGACGATCCGGTAATACGTGAACAGGCCCTTTCCGATCCCAGACTCTTTCTCGAAACTGCCGGGGAACGGATCATCCTGGACGAAATCCAATATGTTCCCCAATTGCTTCCCTACGTCAAGATGGAGATCGACGCAAAACGCAACCAAACCGGCCGGTACATTTTCACTGGGTCTCAGCAGTTTCCGCTAATCAAAGATCTGGGAGATTCGCTGGCAGGCCGCATCGCATTACTAGAACTGTTGCCATTTCACATGGAGGAAAAAGGGCTTATCCAACGGATCAGCAAGAAAATGGCACAACCCACCGAAGCCTTTGTTCATGCATGCTTGACCGGCTCCTATCCGGAGCCAAGCCTGAAACCGTGACTCGACATACGAACCTGGTACGGAGCCTACGTTCAAACTTACCTGGAGAGGGACATCCGCTCTATCTACAACATTAGAGACTTACGCGAATTCCAGCGATTCATGCAGCTCTTGGCTACCCGCACAGCCCAGGTTTTGAACCTCTCATCCTTTGCGAGTGATTTGGGAGTCAGTGTCAACACCGTCAAGAAATGGCTTTCGGTGTTGGAGGCCAGCTGAATCGTCTATCTGCTGCAACCTTATTACCAAAATTTCGGCAAGCGCATCACCAAAGCGCCTAAAGTCTATTTTCTGGATTGTGGGTTGGTTTGTTACCTGACCGGCATAAGCACTGCGGAGCACATACTTCAAGGTCCCATGGCTGGGGCCTTGTTTGAAAACTTTTGCGTGCAGGAAACTCTCAAAACGCTGCTCTTCCAGGGTTACCAGCCTAAGTTGTATTACCTGCGTTCCTACAACAATCTAGAGGTCGACTTGCTCATAGAAGGCAAGAACCTAAAACTTCACCCTTGCGAAGTGAAAATGACGAAAACACCCAAGCCCCAGATGGCGGACCCTATCCATCGTTTCAAGGCACTGTTTCCCAAACTTCCTGTAGGGGAGGGTCGAATCCTGTGCCTGGCTGAGAACGACTTGCAGCTAACCCGCGAAGCCAAAGTTCAACCACTCTCGTCCTATTGGTCCTGGATGAAGGCGAACTTGTAAGGTTATTCAGACTGTAATTCTTCCCAAGGAACGTACTGCGGCGGACTGTCTCCCACTCTCTCCATAACCTTTGGATAGCGCCCCTTGGGGATCCGCTCCTCCGTGGCGACAACCTCGATCTGG
>JAFGIU010000004.1 GCA_016929445.1 Candidatus Omnitrophota bacterium | reverse complement strand
GTGGCTCTTGGCCTTTAGGACCGGAATACTCCCCACATCCAAAGTAAAGCGCGTGGTGGTTTCAAAAGTGCGGATCCCGCGCTCGCAGAGAATAACCCGGTGGTTGCCCTGCGCGTAGACCTCCTCGGCAGCCATGAGAAAGTCCTCCACCGTATTGGCCAAGCCGCGCTTCAACAGTATCGGCTTTTGCGTTTTGCCGACCGCAGCCAGAAGATCCACGTTCCCCATATTGCGCGCGCCAATCTGAATAATATCCGCGTATTTCTCAAAGAGATCCAAATCGCGCACATCCATCATCTCAGTCACAATCAACATATCGTGCTTCTTGCCGGCCTCAGCCAACCACTCCAGGGCCTGCTCGCCCAGGCCTTGAAAATCATAGGGAGAGGTGCGGGGCTTGAACGCCCCTCCCCGGAGCACCTTGGCTCCCTTAGCCTTGACATACTTGGCCAGCTTGAGGGTTCGCTCGCGGCTCTCGATCGTGCAGGGCCCGGCCATCACCACAATCTCTTTGCCGCCGAGCTTCACACCCTTGCCGAGATTGATAGGACGGGGCTTTCCGCCCGTGGACTCGGCAGAGACCATTTTGTAGGGCGTTTGAATCGCCAGCACCTTTTCCACACCGGAATAGGCCTCCAGCGGCTCTCCCCTCAGGAGAGACTCGTCGCCGATCACTCCCACAATCGTGCGTTCGGTGCCTTTGGAAACCATGGTGCGCAACTCAAGGCTGTGGATCTTTTCGATCAAATGATCCACATCTGCCTTGGTGGCCTTCGGGTCCAGAACGATGATCATTTAGAGTGCCTCTCCTCTTTGGCCTTCTGGGCGGCAGCAATCACGGCTTCGGCCTGCTTATGAGGGACTTCCGCGTAATGAGAGAACTTCATCTCAAAAGTGCCTTGGCCCCCGGTAATCGACTTGAGCTCTGAGGAGTATCGCAGAATCTCGGACAAGGGGGCTTCGGCAATAATCACCTGAGTGCCCTGCGCCCCTCCGGTCCCCATGCCTTCCACGCGCCCGCGCCTGGAACTGAGATCCCCGTTGACCGCCCCCATGAACTCCTCGGGAATAATGACCTCGAGCTTCATGATGGGCTCCAAAAGCACAGGCCGCGCTTTTTCAGCCGCTGCCTTGAGGGCCATGACCCCGGCCATTTGAAAGGCCAGATCCGAAGAGTCCACTGCGTGATAAGAACCGTGGAATAGCGCAGCGCGCACATCCTCCAGCGGATAGCCGGCCAGAACTCCCTTGGCCATGGCATCCCTGATGCCCTTTTCCACCGCCGGGATATACTGGCGCGGAATCACACCGCCGACAATCTCGTCCACAAATTCAAAGCCCGCTCCCCTCTCCAAGGGTTCAAACCTGACGTGGCAATCCCCGTACTGACCATGGCCTCCGCTCTGCTTCTTGAATTTGCCCTGAACCTCAACGGTCTGAGTGAAGGTCTCGCGGTAGGACACGCGCGGAGTCCCCACGGTGACATCGACCCCGTACTGGGATTTGAGGCGATGAACCATCACATTGAGATGCATGTCGCCCAGTCCGGAAACCAACAAGTCGTGGGTCTGCTCATCGCGGCTAATCTTGAAAGTCGGATCCTCTTGAGATAGCCGGTGCAAGCCCTGCGAAATTTTGTCTTCGTCTTCCATGGACTTCGGCGTCACGGAAATCGAAAGCGTGGCATTGGGCAGATCCGGTTGAGGAAAAATGAACGGATCTTTGGCACCGATACTGTCCCCTGTTTCCGTCAGCTTGAGTTTGGCAATGGCGCCGATCTCACCCGTTTGGATCTTTTCAACAGGCAACGTGTTCTTGCCGCGCAAGTAGACGATTTCTCCCACGCGCTCCTTCTTGCCCTTGGAGAAATTAGTGAACTCACCGTGGGCCGAGAGCGAACCCGAGACCACACGGAAAACCGTAAGCTGGCCCACAAACGGATCAATAATGCTCTTGAACACATAGGCGCTAAAAGGCGCTGAGGGATCGCGCTCGCGGGTCCTGGGTTCTTGCTCCGGATCCATGACCTTTTCCGCAATAGGCGGCCGGTCCGTCGGCGCAGGGAACAACTCCACAATCGCATCCAGGAAACGCGCCACCGCACCGGATTCCAGGAGGTCGCCGCAAAAGATCGGGACAACCTTGCCCGCAATCATATCCGCGCGCAGTTGGTTCTTGACGTCTGCCAGGGGCAACTGCCCTTCTTCCAAATACCGCTCTAAAAGAGTATCGTCTGTCTCGGCAACCGCCTCAATCAGGCTCTGTTGATAGGCCTGCAGATCTTCCTCCAAACCGTCCTGCAAAAGGTCCACCGGCGCAGAGCCCGGAGCCTCCAGAGGCACACACGATTTGCCGAAGCAGGACTGAATGGAATTCAGCGTCCTGTCAAAATCCGCACCCGGCTTACTGAGCTTGCTCACAAATACCGCACGCGGCAAATTTGCTTCCGAAGCAAGGCGCCATACCTTTTCCGTTCCCACTTCCACACCCTTGGTCGCGTCCACCACAACGCAGACGGCATCCACTGCATAGAGGGCAGCGCAAACCTCGCCGATAAAGTCAGCATAACCCGGGGTATCAATCAAATGAATGCTGTGATTCTTGTGATCAATCTGAAGAACGGAACTATTGATGGAGTGTTTGTGCTCGATCTCATCATCGCGGTAATCGCTGGCGGTTTGCCCTTCTTCAACCTTACCCAAGCGGGTGGTGAGTTTGGCCTGATGAAGGAGGGCTTCTGCTAAAGAAGTCTTGCCGGCGCCTGCGTGTCCCACGAGGGCAAGAGTGCGTACGCGAGTTGCTTCTACCGTCATGTTTCCTTACTCCTGACTGCCAAATCGGGCATTTGGAAGTGAAAGAAGCTCGGCCAAGCTGGGCCAAGGATTCCTCTTAGGAGGCTATTGTGGCCGGTTTGACCATTGTAACACAGTGACCGGAATCATACACCCAGGGACGGTTCTCGCCAACCCATTACCCAGCAAATGGTTATGAAAGATTCGTCCCTAACAACAACTCCCCGTCCGCGGTGTCAGGCACTGGTGTCAGGCACTGGTGCCAGGCACCGGTGCCTGGCACCGAAGAGAAAGCTAGAACAGTGCGGAGATGGAGCTCACAAGAAAATAGGTGCCCACAAGCAGGGCGCTCCAAGTGCCGATGGACCGGAGGCGTTCCATCTGGGTGAAAGGGCTGAGCCCGATAAGAGGGATCACATATAAGCTGGTACCCACAAAAAAGCCCAGAAAAAATACAAGCCCGGCAGAGATCCCCCCAACCTGCAAGAGACGCGCCACACCGACCACAAAGGGAGGACACACATTGATGCCGATGAGGATTCCCAAAATCAATGGCATCCGCGCAAGTTTTTTCCCGCTTAAGAATTTTTCACAGAATTTGAGTCTTGGCAGACTTTGGTTAAACGCGTAGATAATCATGATTAAAGCAGTCCCTAATAGAGCCCAAGAGGTCACTCTCTCACTCAGATGGGGTTGCATGCTTTGGCCTAACCACCCTACAAACATCCCAAACGTGGCATAGGCCAGGAGCCGTCCCAGCAAGAACTCTCCAATCACACGGATATTGGCACGCCACGTTCCCAGGCCTTCTGCAAACAGATACGGCACCACAAAAGGCACACAGGCCCCAAAACAATAGGGCCCTGTGGAAAGACCAAGCGCCCACCCCTCGGCAATTAGCTGAGTCATAGCGGCAAGCACCTCCACAAACGCAAGAGGGCCTCAGGGACAAATAACAGGGAAACCGCACCGGCCACCATCCAAGAGCTGAGCAAAAACAATCGCCGCGGCCAAGTATTGGGAATACCCAGCTTTTTCTCGCCCACCAAATGATAATCAATGGCCAAAGCCGGGCACACATCCATGCACTCGCCGCAGCGATTGCAATAAGGCAGCACCCTCTCCTCTATCGGGCGGTCCTTATCAATGGCAAAGGTCGGACAAGCACTCACACATTTCTCGCAAAGCGTGCACTTATCGGGATCGATCTTGACGCGGTAGGGATTGATCCGGCCAAAAAAAGACTGCCACGCCCCAAAAGGGCAAATCAAACCGCAGAAGGCTCTTTTCTTTGTCAAAAGCGGCAGCAACACCAAGAAGAACAACCCGATGAAGAAGAAGCTCAGGAATTGGAGCATATTCTTCAGCGTATCCGGTTCCAAAAATCCCGTGCCCAGCTTCAGAGGACACATCCACAAGCAGAAGACCGGTTTGAGAGTAACCAGAGAGATCAGAAGCGCAGCGACCAAAATACCCGCAGGCAGATCGCGCAAGCCCTTGGGCAAACCCCGCCATTTCACAAGGGGCTTACGCAAAATCTTGGAGAATCCCGAATCCAGCCCCCCGTACATGCAAGCCCAGGAACACCAGGCCTGGCCCAAAGCCAAGGTCACCAAAAGCCAAAGCGCTCCCCAGGTCAACGGCGACCACTTGAGCCAGCTTCCGCTCATCAGTGCCAGATATTGTTGATATAGGTAATTGAGGAAGGAAGAGCTCATCGCGATGTGGCAATAAGGCACTTCCTGAATTTCAGGGGTGATGAACGCACTCCCTGTGAGTCCGATCAGTTGGGCTTTGAAGTGGACGACAAAGGACCACGCAAGGATAATGAAGAAAACCGAACGCCAGCGGCCGATAATGCCGGTAAGAAATACCCGGTAGGCCATGAAACCGATAGCACAAATCCACAATGCCTTGGCAACGAGGAGTGGCGCCTCGCGCGTGGTGAACGCGCTCAGCATCCCCAAAGTCAATATCACAACCGTTGCCAAGGCCGCACTCATCTTTTGGGGTAAGGCGGCTTGATGAACGCTGCGCTCTTCAGACAATCGCTTCTCCCTCGTCTTGCTTTTGCGCTCTATGGCGCGATCTCCCTCATCCTACAACTGGCCTTTGTACAGGAACTCCTGATCGTCTTTTCCGGACACGAACTCTTTTTGGGATTTCTCCTGGCCTCATGGATGGGCTGGGTCGGGGCAGGCGCCTACTGGGCACGCAATCAACACGCTCAAGCCCTCCCCTATCTGCTCATCCAACTTCTCCCCTTGCTCTTATGCAATTTGCTGCTCATCCGGCTGAGCAAACTGCTCTTCGGCTTTGGCATGCTCATCGGGCTCTTCCCGACCTTCCTCTTGACGGCCGCCCTGCTCGCCCCAACAGGCCTGGCTCTGGGCGCCTGCTTCACTTGCGGCTGTGCCGTAGCCCATCGACGAAGCGGCCTCAGCGCAGGCCACGCCTATGCATGGGAAGCCGCGGGGGCTGTGGCCGGCGGCCTTCTCCACACGGGCCTGATCGCCGGGCGCCTGAGCGCAGACATCCTCATCACCCTATGTGCTGCGGCAGCCCTTGCAGCAGCCCTACCGCTCTTAACAAGGCCCCGCTCGCGAATCGCAGTCGCACTCCTGACAGCCGCACTCACTTTGGCCTGGTTCGGGGCCTCCATCCCCCAACGCTCCCGCGCTCTGCAGTTCCGCGGATACAACTTTGTGGAAGAACAGGTCTCGCGCTACGGCCACCTCGCGCTCACACGCATGGGCAGTTTGAACATCTTATTCGAGAACGGAGTGCTCAGCGCCCACTTCCCGGATCCGGTCGCATATGAAGAACTCGCCCACTGGCCTCTACTACTCAACGAGCATCCCGGCAAAGTCTTGGTGCTCGGAGGCGCAAGCACCGGTCTGCTGGCCGAGATCCTCAAACACCCGGTTGCTGAGGTGGATTGGGTGGAGATCGATCCCGCGCCACTTCAATTGATTCGGAAACATCTCAGCGGCCCCGATCGCATGGCCCTTGAAGATCTCCGCGTGCACCGTCACACCCAGGACAGCCGCACTTGGCTCATGCAATCGAGTAAGCAGTACGATGTGATCCTGCTCTCGGTGCCGGAACCGATTAACGCCCAGATCAACCGGCTCTATACTGTTGAGGCCTTTGAAGCCGCACGCGCCCGTCTTCGGCCCGGGGGGATCCTGGCCTTCCAAATCCGCTCATCCGACAACTATCTCTCCCCGGCCACAACCTATTCCAATGCCTGTTTGCTGCAAACACTCCGCGCAGCCATCGATCATGTCGAGCTAGTGGCCGGAAACCCCCTCCTGCTATTGGCAAGCCCGGATCCAATCCGCTTGGACGCCGACTTACTCGGCCGGCGCGTCGATCAGCGCCGGCTCAGCAACAGCGCTGTGGTACCCAGCTATTTTCCGTACAAGCTCGATCCGCAGCGGCGCCAAGCCCTGCTCTCGGGCCTGGAAAACGCGCGCGCCGTGCGGCTCAACCGCGACCTATTCCCCGTGTGCTATGCCTACACTTGGCGAGCCTGGCTGAGCAAATTCGTCTCACCCGCCTATTTCCTGGGATTCGCGGCCCTCTTGTTCGGCCTCCTTTGGGCCCTGAGACTCTTTTGGCAGGGACGCAAAGTAATTCGCGAGCAGCACCCGGTCTGCGTCCTCTTTGTTCTGGGCGCTGCCGGCATCCTGTATGAAACCGTGCTGATCCTTGCCTTCCAAGCCTTGCACGGCTATGTGTACTGGCAACTCGGCGCGCTCTTTGCCGCGTTCATGCTGGGCTTAAGCGCGGGCGCTCAATGGGCCTTGCGCATCCATGGCCCGGCAAGTGAACCTGAAATGCTCAAGAGACTGCGCCGGCTGCTGCTGTGGGCCGGAGTCTGGGGCCTGACACTGGGCTCCAGCCTTCCCTTTCTCAAAGAACTCTCTGTGTGGCCACTCGCGCTATTCAGTGCACTCGTGTTTACCAGCGCGCTTTGGCCGGGCGCAGGTTTTGCCTTGGCCGCCCGGGCCCTCCACAACACGCGTGCGTCCCAGGTCTCAGGCACACTCTATGCCGCGGACCTGTGGGGCGCCGCGCTGGGGGCCGTGCTTACCAGCGCAATGTTGGTGCCGGTGTTCGGGCTGCAAGTGACGCTCGTGATCGGCGCTCTTGCCCCACTCTTAATGTCGTTCCCGCGAAAGCAGTTGTCATCGCGAACGCAGTGAAGCGATCTTTGTGGCGCAAAGATCCCCACGCCTCCCTAAAAGTCGGCTCGGGATGACGCGGAGCGTTCGATGCCTTCGCTTCGCGTCACCCCCACTTCCCATAAATCTTCGTCCCGTCATAAGGGCAGCGTCCCTCCGCATCCATAAATATTCCCTGCACCGCATACCCATAGCGCTTGATCATCACACGATTGCATGTGGGGCAGAACGTACTCTCCGTGGGATGCCCCACCACATTGCCGACATACACATAGTTAAGCCCTTCTTGGCGCCCCACTGCATAAGCGCGCTCCAAAGTTTCCACAGGAGTGGGCGGCAAATTCTGCAGCTGATAGTGCGGCGTAAAACGCGAAAAGGAAAGCGGAGTATCCGGTCCCATGTTCTGCACAACCCAACGGCACATCTGCCGGATTTCATCCATGTTGTCGTTGAGCGTGGGCACCACGAGGTTTACCAGCTCCGTCAGCATGCCCGCGCGACTCAGCTTTCTCAAGGTGCGCAGCACATAACGCAATTCGCCCTTGACCACCCGGCGGTAAAAACCCTCGTTAAATCCTTTGAGATCGATCTTGACCGCATCCAGGTAGGGCAACAACTCCCGCAAAGGCGGCCAGTTAATATAACCTGCCGAGACCATCACATTGGCCAAGCCCGCGCGCCGCGCCAGCTTCGCGGTCTCCAACATGTATTCATAAAAAACCGTGGGTTCGCCGTAGGTGTAGGCAATGGAACGGCAACCTGCGCGCTGCGCCATCTCCACCAGCTTTGCGGGCGGCACGTACTCGCCCTTGGCTTGCTCGGGCTGCACCTGGGAGATCTCCCAGTTCTGGCAAAAAGCACAATTAAGATTACAGCCCACGGTGGAGACCGAGAAGGCGCGCGATCCGGGATACAAATGGTAGAAAGGCTTTTTCTCAATGGGATCCACGTGCAGGGAAACAGGCTGTGCATAAACCAAAGTCTTGAGCTCACCCGCCACGTTGGCGCGCACATTGCAGATGCCGCGCATGCCTTCGGGAATGAAACAGTTGAACGGACACAGCGTGCACTGCACGCCTGCACAAGCGGATTGCCACCACTGTGCCGGATGCAAAAGCTGGTCCGCGGTACCCAGGGTATTGACGATTGTCTTAGGCGGAGGGAACTGCGAGATGAGCCAGGACACGGCGCCCGGGACGGCCAGGGCACAAGCACCTATTGCGCCCAGACGGACGCTGCGAAGAAGAAACTGCCTGCGCGTAATGGGTTCGGAATTCACGGAACTCAGAGGTGCTCGGGATATTCAGGCCTATCCTTTTTGAAGTGCCCCGGAAAAAGTCTCGCCCTTGGACGCAATCACCTGCTCGTAGATTTCCAGATAGTCGCGGCACATGCGCTCGGCCGTGAAGCGCTCATCAAAGACTTGGCGGCAACGTTGGCGGTTAATGCCGGCCACCTTCCCAACCGCCAGAATCGACTCCTCCGTGTCCTGCACAATGAAACCCGTGACTCCATGTTCCATGACTTCGGGTACAGAGCCATGGCAGCGGGCAATCACGGGCGTGCCGCAAGCGATCGATTCGATCATAACCAGGCCAAAGGGCTCGGGCCAATCGATCGGAAACAGCGTGGCAAAGGCATTGCCCAAAAACTCCGACTTTTCTCCCTCGCCAATCTCCCCCACGTATTCCACCAGAGGGTTGCGCATGAGCGGCTTGATCAGGGTCTCAAAATACTCCACATCCACCTTGTCCACCTTGGCTGCAATCTTCAGAGGCATGCCGACACGCGTGGCAATCTCAATAGCGATATCCACCCGCTTTTCCGGACAGATCCGGCCCAGAAAAGCCAGATAGTCGCCGGGCTGCTCCTTAAATTGGAGCATGTCCTGAGGCAAACCGTGATAGACATTGCCCACCCAGTTGCTCCAGTAGATAGGCTCCCGCTGGGAGTGTGAGATGGAGACCAGAGGCATGTCTGAGAACTCCCGGTAAAGGGACTGAAGATCCGGCAGATCCAGCCGGCCGTGCAAGGTAGTCACTGTGGGTGTGGGGAGCCGGCGCGTCAAAGGAAACGGCAGGTAATCGATATGGGAATGAATAATGTCAAACTGGGAGGAACGGCGCGCGACTTCCTCAATCATCAGGATGTGGTGGGCCATGGTGTCGATAGAGCTCTTATCCAGCCGTAAAGCCCGGTGGCAGATGGGCACTAAGGTGGCCTGGGTCAGAGAATCCCCGCTGGCAAAGAGCGTGACGTCATGGCCCTGACGAACCAGCTCCTCGGTGATCCAGGAAACCACACGTTCCGTGCCGCCGTAGTATTTGGGAGGCACGCTCTCGTACAACGGCGCAATTTGAGCGATTCTCATAACTCGAATCCTCCTCGACCTTTGGGTGCTCAAGTATTATACACCCTGGACGAGATCGGGGACACATCTCCTTCAGAGATGTGTTTCACAGTTTCACAGTGCCAGGCACTGGTGCCAGGCACCGGTGCCTGGCACCGGGAGTTATGATAAACTCATGGATCAAGTCAAGGTGGAGGGCCAACACGGAGAACTCTATGGCGCTTAAGGCCGGTATTTTTGATATGGATGGGGTCATCGTCAACACGGTGGACCTGCACTTTCAGGCCTGGAAACGCGCCTTCAGCGAGCAGGGCGTGGACTTCAGCTTTGAGGACTACAAGGAAAAGGTCGACGGCATCCCCCGCACCTCCGGCGCCCGGGCCATCCTCCCCAACGCCTCCGACGAGACTATTAAGCAGGTCTGCGACAAGAAACAAGGTTATTTCCTCGAGCTTGTGGATTCCGGCGAAATCCCCGTGTACCAGGGCACAATCGATCTAGTCCAAGCCATGAAAGCTGACGGCGCCAAGGTCGCGGTCATGTCCTCCTCCAAGAATTGCAAACCCATTTTGACCAAGGCCGAAGTAATCCACTATTTTGACGCTATTGTCGACGGCAACGACGTCACGCGCGGCAAGCCCGATCCCCAGGCCTTCAACTTAGCAGCCGAACGCCTGAACACCCCCAATGATCAATGTGTGGGCGTCGAAGATGCGGTCCTGGGCGTGGAGGCAGTCATCGCAGCCGGCATGTATTGCATCGGCGTGGACCGTTACAAGCACCCCGAGCGCCTGAGCAAGGCCAACCGAGTCGTCAGCGACCTCAGTGAAATCAGCTACTCGGAACTCAAGGAACAAATGTCATGATCCGACAGTACATGGAACGCTTTCACCGGATTCGCAAGGACTGGACCGTTTCCGAAAAGAGCTGGGAACCTTCTGCGCTTGAGCTTCGCGAAACCCAATTCACCCTTGGCAATGGCGCCTTTGGGAGCCGCGGGATCTATGAGGAACTGCCCCAGGATTCTCTGCCGGGCACCTTTATGGCGGGTTTCTATGACCGTGTGGGTTCCCAAGTCGCAGAACTCGTCAATATCCCCAACCCATTCAGACTTTCTTTTACGCTGCGCGGTGAACAACTCGGCATCGGAAAGATGGATCACAGCTCGCATCGCCGGGACTTGGACCTCAAACACGGCATCCTGTTCCGCCACACCCAATACCGGGACACAAAGAAACGGCGCTACGACTACCGCTCTGTGCGCTTCCTCAGTATGGCCGACCGGCACCTCGGCGTGATGCATGCGGACCTCACCGCGACCGACGCAGCCGCAGAAATTGATGTGGAAGGCGCCCTGGATATGTCCGTATGGAATTCAGGCACAGTCACCGAAGGCCGCAAAAAACACTGGCGCATCCGCGAGGTTTCCAACGAGGGCGGATTTGAGTATGTCCGCATTGAAGGTCTGGAAAACAACTACTCCGTAGGATTTGCCACAGCCCTGCTGATTCGGCAAGGCACACGCAAGTGGGTGGCCAAAGACAGTCATTTCAAGTTGCGTTTAAGAAAAGGACAGACTGTCTCCGTTACAAAAATCTTCGTAATCCACGGTACGCAGGACCGGGATCCGGATAAATTGCTGGTCCGTTGCGTGGATCATCTGAGGGATGTGATCAAGGCAGGTGCCCAGCAGGTGGCCCGTCAGCACATCCGCACCTGGGATAAGCTTTGGAGCACGGCCACCATCACCATTAAGGGCGCGCCGCACGATCAAAAAGCGCTGCGCTTCAACACCTACCATCTATTGGCCTGCGCCCCCGCTCCGGGAAGCCGGGGCAGCATTGGGGCCAAGACCTTAAGCGGCGACGGCTATCGCGGCCACATCTTCTGGGATTCCGATATTTTTCTAATGCCCTTTTTCACACACACCTATCAAAACGCCGCCGTGGACATGCTTTTGTATCGCTACGACAGACTCAACCCCGCACGCGAGATCGCCAAAAAGTTCGGATACCGCGGGGCTATGTATCCTTGGGAATCCGCAGGCGCGGGCACGGAAGAGACTCCTGCCTGGGCCAAAGGCCTGGACGGTTCCGTGATCGAGATCTTCACGCACGAACAAGAGCATCACATTACCGCGGACATCGCGTACGCAGTTAACCGTTACTACACCATGACCGGGGATGACAACTTCATGCTGGACTGCGGGTTCGAGATGCTCTTTGAAACAGCCCGCTTTTGGGCCAGCCGCGTGGAATACAACCGCCGCACCAAGTTCTATTCCATTAGCAATGTCATCGGCCCGGATGAGTTTCATGAAAAGGTCAGCGACAACGCCTATACCAACATGCTGGCAAAGTGGAACCTTCTAAACGCGCATCGCATGGCCGCGCATATGAAGAAGGACTACCCGAGGGAATTCACTTCTCTGTGCCGCCGTATCAACCTTCGCCCCAGCGAAATCGACGAGTGGAAGCAAATTGCCCCGCGCATCGCGATGAAGGTCCGGGATGACGGAGTGATTGAGCAATTTGACGGATACTTCAAATTGAGGCGAGTGCGCCTGGCGGGAAGGGATGCCTACGGCTTGCCCAAACTGCCCAAGAATTTTCAGTGGAGCGGGGTCCAGAAAACACAGTTGCTCAAGCAAGCCGATGTTTTGATGCTAATCTTCCTGCTTTCGGATGTCTTCAATACCAAAACCAAAAAGGTCAACTACCAGTTCTACGAGCCCCGCACCACGCACAAGTCTTCGCTCAGCGCCGGAATGCATACCATCCCCGCAGCAGAACTGGGCGAAAAGGAAGCCGCCTACAACTTTTTTAGAGCCGCGGCTTTTCTCGATCTTGAGAATGTCATGAACAATACTCACGAAGGCATTCACGCCGCCAGTTTGGGCAATGTGTGGATGGCCACCATCTATGGTTTTGCGGGCTTAACGCATGTGAGGGACGAGCTACACATTAAACCGCGGCTACCCAAGGCATGGAGCCAGCTTTCATTCTCTTATCGATGGAAGGAAACAGACCTGAAGTTTGTGATCGAGGCGGACAAGGTCAAACTCACTGTGCGCAGCAACCGGAAGACCCTCCCCGGACGCATCAAGGTCTACGGCAAGTACCAAGAGTTCCCGGTGAATAAGGCGGTGGCATTTAGCAAGTCGGGGAAGCAGTAGCAGGCTTTAACGCCGGAACCGTCTTCTCCGCAAGCGCCAGCCCGCCAAATAGCACACCTGCATAGACGAGATTTCCTAAGAAACTATTGGCCAAGAAGGGCACGGCCAGCACAAAACACTCCGTCAACCCGGCCCAGGTATGCGGATAAAGAGTCCCCACCGACCACACCCCGAAGTTCGTCACAACAAAGAAAACCACGGTGCTCAGAACCACTGCCCCGAGCGTGCGCGTTGCGCCGCGCTGCTCCTTCAGCAAGAATCCGATGCACACGGTAAGCAAGAAACACCCATAAACCCAAAGCAGGTAACGGTGAAAACCCAGGAAAAGATCGCTCAGGAGGAGCGCTGCCACGGGAACCCCGAAGGCCATTCTCTTATCCTGAAAACAAGCGCCCCCGAACAAGGCCATGGAAGCCACGGGCGTGAAGTTGGGAGCATGAGGAACAAGCCGTGCTGCGGCAGCAGCCAATACCATAGTGATCAATAGGAAGAGCCGGGACTTGGACATGCGAACCTCCGGTATAAGTCTCTAATAATCCTGGACAGATAAAACCGCAAACCTGAACTTAATGTAATACCATGGCTGGACCCGGAGGTCAAAGGGCCCTTTAGTCCAAGTGCCCAACCTCCTCCACCACACTGGCAATGCGGCGAAACAAGGCATGGATGCGGACATAGCTGTCAATGAGGTCGTTTTCTATGCGGAAGGTGGAAAGCCGCTTCTCCTCCTCAGCCACAAGGCGATCGGCCAGGTGGTCTTGGGCCGCAAAATAGCGTTTCTTGAACTCCCTCTTGAGGAGACGGACTCGCCGCGCTTCCTGTGGATCGGAATGTAATAACGCCTTCAGGGTGAGTTCCCCGGCTTCGCAAACCCGGACGTACAGGTCCTCCAGGATCGCCTGAGTGGCGGGGCTCACTTCCACTCCCCTGGCCAGCCGGTTCTTGCCCACTCCCACCAGATTGGTCTGCACCACATCCCCGATATTTTCGATGTAGTTGGCGGTCGCAATATAGAGGTAAATCTTCTTGGGTTGAGGTGGCACGAGCTTTTTCATGGAAAGCTGTCCCAGATAGGAAATGATCTGAGCGTGCAGCGCATCCACATCCTTGTCCAGTTGCTTGAGATGGCTCATGTCCTCCGTCGATCCCTGCAAGACCGGAGTGTAGGAAATACGAACCATCCCGAGGGCCATCAGACCCAGACGGTTGAGCTCCAATCGGACCTGGTCCAGGGCCAGGTCCGGCTCCTCCAAAAACACCTTCTGAAGATGCTCCGGCTTGATGCGCAGTTCCTCTTTGCCCACCCCGCGGGGAACCAGAAGCCCCGCCAACCAATCCAAGGGGCGCACAAACCAAATGAACACAGCGGCATTGACCAAGTTGAAGAGGGTATGCGCATTGGCAATTTGGCGGGGCAACTCCGCGCTGAGCCTGGCAGCGCCTTCCAACTGAACCGCCGCAGGTGAGATGCTTCGCACAAATTCCGCCATTTGAGGCACAAAGGCTATCCAAAGCAACACGCCCAGAATCTTGATAAGGATATGCACCATGGCCGCCCTGACTGCAGGACGGGGTTTTTCAATGGCGGCCAACAAGGCCGTAACGCAAGTTCCGATATTTGCTCCGAAAACCAAGGCAATACTCGCTTCAAGATTGAGAAACCCCTGGCTCGCCAATACAATGGCCAATCCTATCGTGGCAGCAGAGCTCTGGATGATGCCTGTAAAAACGGCGCCCCAAAGTACCCCCCACCCCACAGTCTGCATCCCTTTCATGAGCTCGATAAAGGGGGCGTAGCCGCGCAAAGGATAGGTGGCCTGGCTCATCAAATCCATGCCGAAAAAGATGAGCCCCAGTCCCATGAGCATGGCTCCGCAGTACTTGGAACGCTCCCCCCGGGCCACCAGCTCCACAAAGAAACCCACCGCAATCAGGATGAGGCCGTAATGAGTCACCTTAAACGCGATGATCTGAACCGTCACTGTTGTGCCGATGCCTGCACCCAAAATGACGCCCACGGCCTGCAAGGAAGTCATCAGGCCCGCTGTGATGAAGCCCACCACAAGGACTGTGGTTAAGGAAGAGGATTGAATGACGGAGGTCACGAGGAGGCCTGCAGCCAGCCCGCTGAAGCGATTGGTGGTGAGCCGGCTGAGGATCCTTTTCATGCGGCCGCCGGCCACGGCCTTGAGCGCCTCAACCAGACGGCGCATTCCGAATAAAAAGAGCGCCAGGCCGCCGGCCAGGCCGGTCAACAGTGCTCCAAGTTCAAGGGTCGATGGCGCATGAAGCGGGTCCATAGAGGACTATGCTAACACACGGGAATGACAGGTTGAACATACGGACAAAAGAATGGTTTAGCCGCTTGGGGGAATTAAAGCGCAGACTGCAGGGCTTCCAGGGTCCGCAATTGCCGCGTCAAGACTTCCGGTTCAATTCCCCCCACAAGCCACGCATAGGCTTCCGTATCCAAGAGCCCCGCCAGTTCCGCGGGTCTGAGCATATTCACAATCTCCGCGCGCACTGCCGCAGCACTGTCCGAGGCGTGGAAACGGTTTCTCTGAATTCGGATTCCTTTTCCGTAGAGTGCAGGATTTTCCGCATTCACCGTGCCATACTTGCTATTGGTGCGCAGACTGCCCCCGGTGCTTCCATCACTCTTCCCTACAGCCGTGCGACCGGCATTCACTGCCTTGCCTCCATCACGAGCCCTTAAAATCATCGGAATTACCGGACCTTCGATCAAATACTGAACCAAACCCTCGTAAAAAGCTTTGCCCATATGCTCGGCATAGTGTGCCCGCACGCGTTGCTCCTGAAACCGGCGAGGATCACCCATGTACACAAGCTCCAATCCGCGCGCCTTCAACTCGCCAATAAGCGCAGGAATAGCCTCCTCCCCGAAATCCACCAGAAAATCCGGTTTGAGCATAAAGAAAGTAACTGCACCGGAATCAATTTCATCCAAAGAAACCCTGGGCATGTTTGGCTGGAGGCCGTAAGTCGGAACCTCTGCGGCAGCCGGGGCCAGGGTTTGCAGAATCAGGGGGCCAAGCGCATCCCGGTTCTCCTGCGTGAGCCGCACAGAAGCCACAGTCGAGTCGCTCATAAAAGTCCGAGTCCACTCGTCGCGGTTCTCCTCAATCGGGGCTGTGGCGATAAGTCTTGCCCCTGATTTAAGCGCTTCATCCAAAAATCCTTTGAAGCCCCCAGAAAGCATTTGGATGGTCCCCAGCTCATCCAGGATAATGACATCGCCGGGACCGATATCCTCAAGCATCAAGTTAAGCTTTGGAACCACACTTTCATCCATAACCTCCGCGCTCACCCCATATCGACCCAGTGTCAAGTCACTCAAAAGGGAGACATCCGCTATTCTAAACGCTTCCATGTCAGACTCCCCTCCCACCAGTAGCACTTCAAAGCCGGAACGGTCGCCCTTTTCTCCATCCTGTGTTGTTGAATGAAGCGCCCGCGTTACAAAGCCCCTCACGGTAACGCCCTGTGCCTTAAGATCCTGTACAAGGTGTTCCATCAGAGTGGTTTTCCCCACGTAGGAAGAGCCCCACACCGCCAGATGCGGCCTGTCCGCATCCAGGCTCCACGACTTCAAGCCAACCCAAGAGTTGAGGTTTTCCAGCGCCCGCCAATCGAGTTGGTCTTTGATCTCATCAATCGCCAGAAGTCTTCGAAAACTCGCAAGCTGAAGCTTGGCTTGCCCGGGGTCAGTCCAGGGCACTCCCATTTGCAGAAACCCGGCTTCATCCATTGACCCGGCCGCGGCCGCAAACATGAGGAAGGAATAAAAGGTGCCGGGGTCTAGATCCAGGCCGGAATTCTGCAGGGCTGTAAACAGTCCCGGATGCAAGGCGAGGACCTTTTCCATCCCCCGCTCCTCGCCCAGAAGAAACCGGCTCATTCGCCCGCGAACCCCCTTCTCAAAGGTGGCGTTAATCGCGAGTTGATTTCTGCCGGGAGTGGGGGCTGAGTGCAGGACAGGCGCAGCAAGGCCCAGGCCCACGTTCGTGAGTAAAAAGATTTGAGCCAAGATTAGGCTAAAGCATCGTGAGGGTCGCAATGAGTTGGAATCCTTGGGGTCACTAATTACACATATTTCAAAAGTATACACTATATAGGGGTCGTCCGGAAGGGTCGTGAGGTATTTTTTGCGCAGGGCAAACACCCGTTGGCTTCAGGCACCCGCATCAGGTACTCGGCAGGAAATCAGGATTCCTTGGGCGCCGCCAAAGTGGAGGTACACTGGGGACAGCGGGTTGCCTGGATCGAGATGCTCGTAAAGCAGTAGGGACAGGATTTTTGGGTGGGAGAGACGGATTCCGTATCCTCTTTCCGGCGCAAACGGTTGATCTGTTTGACCAGAAAGAACACCGCCGCAGCCACAATGAGGAAGCCCAGAATCGAATCGAGAAAATTTCCGTAATTGATGGTAGCGGCCCCGGCCGCCTTGGCCGCGGCCAGAGAATCATATTCCCCGCCGGAGAGATTGAGATAGAGATCGGAAAAATTAATCCTCTTGGTAACAAACCCGATCGGAGGCAAAATCACATCTTGCACAAGCGAGTTGACAACCTTGCTGAAGGCCGCCCCTATGAGGATACCCACGGCCATGTCCACCACATTGCCGCGCACCGCAAACTCTTTGAATTCCTGAAGAATCTTCATAGAAAAATTGTAACATAGGTTATTCTGCTTTGGTGTCAGGCACTGGTGCCAGGCACCGGTGCCTGGCACCGACCAGAGCAAAGGTCTACAGGGCGGATTCGAGGAGTTGAAAAGCAAAGGGAGCTGTAGTTCCTGCAGTACCGGGCAGCCGATCCGCAGCAAGCGCTCCTAACAGCGAACCCCCGTCCGGTTCGTTTTCCACCACATAGACATAGCCTTCGGGAATCACAATATCGATCAGGTCGTTCTCGCCGATCTCAACGCCTTGGCCCAGGATAAGGGAACCGCCGCCTGTGATTCTGACACGACCCATCACACTGATTTGCACCCCTTCTTCCAAATAAATTCCGGAGTTCGTATCGGCCTCGAGGGTTCCTGCCTTCAGCAGATCCCCCACGGACTGGCCTTGTGTCTGAACCGCAGTCAATCTCATGGACGCATCTCTCTTACGCACTAATCGATGCACCTTGCCTTTGGACACCCAGGCCATCACTTGAGCCTCCGGGCCCAGCTCGACCCCGTTCCCAATGCGCATCGTGCCCTTGCCTTGCACGGAAAAGCGCGTCCCTGCCTCCCAGCGCACATTGTCGCCAACTTCAAAGCCAAAAATGCCCAAATGAAACTGGCCAACACCCTCATCAAGGGTCACGTTTTCCCCGCAACGCACCCGGGAACGGATATCAAAGCCGCCCCCAAAGGAGGTTTCCAGTTCGATGGCGCGGAGCTCGCCAGCTAACTCGAGGGCCTCGCGCTTGGCAGCGTCGAGTTTTGCAGCTTGGACCCGCGCCTCGCTCTGCTTGCTTGCGTCCCTATAGTTCACCAGCAGCAAATCCTGTCCATCGGGCAGACCCTCGGCAATTCTGGTATAAAGATCGAACCACTCACCCATCATCCACGATAACCCCCCGCTGATTTCAAATCCAAGTGCTTCGAGCCGCTCACGGCTGCGCACATATATTTTATGCGCGGCCTGAACCACCGAAGCCGCATCCTTCAAGGCCTGATAATCCACGGGATCCTGTTGGCCCACCCGAACTTGGTCCCCCTCCCCCTCTTGAACCACTGAAGTGAGGCGGTACAAGAGATCTTCGATCTTAAGCAACGATCGCCTCACCAGCACCTTGCCTTCCGGATGTCTTGAATGCACTCTCCCGTCCTCTTCCTTGACGAGCACATCGCGCAGAATCACATCTTCGGGCCGCAGGTCATTGGGATGAATCCATATCTCTTGGGATTTGTAAGCAATCTCCCAAGGAAACTCCCCTCTCCTGAAAGCACCCAAAGCCTGATCCAAAGCAGCTTGGCTCAAAAAAATCGGTCCGGTATTAAAAGAAAGCCCTTCAGGTGTCTTACCTGCTCGAGCAAGTTTTAAAGCATGCTCTCGGTCGGCCTCTGCTAAGGCTCTGTCCAAAACCCCATCCGCTTTGCGCTGTGAATGCTCCACAATTTCGATACTGGATGAGCCGTCCGGATACACAAATCGCGCGAAGGTACCCCCCTGGGGCCTGTTTTCAATATCATAAACAGGCATACCCAGAAAGGTAATGAAGTCCGAGTTCCCGTCGTCATGGATGGCCATATTCATCATACGCATCAAAAAGCTCGGGGTATTGGCCACCGGATCTGTTCCAAAAACCATGAAGAAGCCTTCCACCTTCTCTTGACCGGGAATCCCCTGTTCAATGAGCTCTCTGAATGTTTGGATACCGGGCGACAAGGCGACCCCGCGTCTCTCCGAAAGGGGCATCTCCATGGATCGCAAAACTCCCATATGCCCCCCCGTGGTGCGCACGATTTCTATTCCGTCCTGCGTCAGCCTGTCTTGAGTCAAAATACGTCCGTTGTCGCCAAAACCGGGCAACATCTCCAAATTGACCATGCAAAGACCTTTGGGAGCTGTGAGTTCTTGAGGCCCAACAGTATTCTCCCAGATTGCGCGAATGGCCTCTTGGCCGGTATCTGGAGTCACCACCAGCAAGGTCGGAATAGTAATCCCAAAAAAATCCTCCAAAGTGGCAATGGTTCCCAGAGTCTTGGATAAGGAGTGCGTCAATGAAGCCGGCCCGGCAGGCATTGTGGGTTTGGAAAGAAATCCCCATTGAGCCAATTCCTGGATTAAGTCAGGCGGCAAGGAGTCCATCAACCGGCTCCCCGAACCTCCGGCGCTCACCAGAATGGCGACTCTCTCCAGTTTATCTTTGAGTCTTGCCTTGGTCTGCGGATCCATGGTCTGAAGAGGATTCGGGAAGCCCACGCCCTCTTCCTGACCCTCTAGCCCCAGGTGCTCGGCTTCAATGGGCTCGATCCGGGTTGCCGGGTCAAATCCTCGCGTTCCGGCCAACTCCGACTCCTGGGCCGGCGTATGCCCCCATGCCAAATCCTTTAAGATCTGGTGCATGCTTGGAGTAAATCCGATTGCCCCCAGACGAGCGTATTCCTGTCTAAGAGTTTCCACCTGCTCCGGCCGGATCAGCCGGTATCCTCTAAAACTCCTGAGACCTTCAATATGAAATTTGATGTCTTCGTCGGAAAACTTCTCCGTGGTTTGCCAATAGTAGTTTCTGGAAAAACGGATGATTTGATTCCAACCTGCGTCCGTGAGCCGTCCGTGAACAAGGCTTTCCGGATCGGCTCTGAGCACTGCCATCAGTTCCTCAACCGCCTCATTCTGAAACCCATTCTTGACGGCCCATGCAATGGCCTCTTCCCAATAGGACCCGGGATATCTTGAAGAGCGCTCCACCTGGGCTGCCAGGCCATAGACTTTCTGTGCAAAATCCAAAGCATCCAGAAACGTGGGATCTCTGTCCGAATGCTTGGCTTCGGCAAAGGCCAGTAGAAGCCGCGCGGACGTGAACCATTTTTCCGGGTGCTCCTCATCCAATAATCCTTCAAAATGAGCGCGATCCAACCAAAGGGTGTCGTCTTCAACCCAAGCCAAATGCTGGTCTGCTTCCGAGGCATCAAAATATGCAACCGTCCGGGCGCCTCCAAAACGGGAGGTCATGATCCTGAGTGCAGCGACCAGCTCGTCCCGCAGCTCAATGTCAACCCTGTCCGACAATGGGAATGAACCGATACGCTGAACATATTGATCCACAGTCCCGATGGATCGGAATTCACCTCTAGCAGGTTGAATAAATCGTTTTCTCAACCCCTGGCGCGAAATCCGATTGAGCTCCCCGGCAAGCAAAATCATCTGAGGCCGAGTTGTCTCATCCAAAATGGTGCTCCCTTCCATCAGGGCTTCCAGAAGAGCGGGATGCACCCATATCGTGTAACCTTCTGCCTGGGCCATCACTCCCCACGAGTCCGCTTGCTCAGGATCCATCATTTTCAACTGGGCGCCCGGGGAGTCGTCCTGTATTGCCTGCACTGCCTCCAATAAGTTTTTGAGCACCACAAGATCTCCTGAGAGGCTTTCATCCGAGTCGCGCAAAGCCTTAGAGTAGACACCCAACCAACGACGGCTCAAGTCCGTGATCGGCCAAGCCTCAAGGGTTTGCATCCGCCTGAAACCCGTATCCACACCGCGTTCATGGTCCTTCACCGCCTGGGTCAAAAGCGCATAAACCATATCCTTCCCGGTGACTGCATCCGAGGAAAACTCATCCTCCGATCCCGTCAAAAGAAGTCGATATTTTGACGCGACTTCTCTTCGCTCCCCAAATGCCTGAGTCAAGGCTTGGCCATAGATCTCCCGGACTTGCCTATCAGGCATTTGAGGAAAAACAGCTTCATAAGCCTCAAGCACACCATTGGCCAAAGCACGCACTTGCATGTAGGTGACATTGTCTTCCAAGAGCGCGTATCGAGCTAAGGCCGAAGTAAAGGCCAAACCGGAAGAAGTCTTGCTGAGGGCAACCACTGAGCCCGGGCTCTTGAGGCGCTGTCCCAGCATGCGTTCCAAGTACAGAGACTCTTCTGCCTCCTGGGTCACCCGGGGCGCAATGGCGATATAGGAAATGTCCGACTCTTCGAGGAGTTCTTCCAAACCCCGGCTGTGATAGCCTCCGGCAATGAGCACAGCCACGTGTGTCTGTCTCTCTTGCATCGCAGCCAGCGTGTGACGGATCAACCCCTCATTTCTCTCGGAAGCTATTTCATAGAATTCAATGGCTGAACTGAGGTTTCGCGCAATTTCGGGAGTCAAATCACTTCGGCGAAGGGAAGTTTCGACGGAAAATGCTGTGGCGAGATCGTACAGTTCACCCAGGCAGGCTTCTAGACCGCCCTTTTGTTGAACAGCCTCAAAGTGTTCCCATTCCCGGGAACTTGCGTGAGCGTTTAAAACTTTGCGTATGGAGTCCAACCGATTCCCGAGTTCATAAACCCGCAAAGCACTGGACTCCCCAAGCAATGATTCGAAAAGCTCATCCTCCAGCACAGGGATCTCAGCAAGCAAGCGGCCGGGCTCCAAGTTCTGCTGTAATCGCGCCAATTCCAGGGCCAAGTTGAGCTGCTCCAGGTCCTTCATCTGCGCCCCGGCTCCCTCCCAAATGCCGGAAAGCCGCGTTACAAAAGCAATCAAATCCTGGTCCTCTTGGAACTCCTCGAAGAGAGCCGCGACAGATTTCGTTCCCACCGGTTCATTCTTCATACGGGCAAGAAATCTTCGAAGCAGGCTCTCCAAATCAGCCTGCAGGCCCTTTCTGTCCAGAGTTCCCTCAAGCTCAGCAGAGCGCACCACACTCCACACCGCGGGATATGCGGACTCCAAGTCCAAGCCGGCGTTTCCGGATTCGGCCCAAAGCAGGTTCAGATACTGGGGAAGGCTCATCTCATTCCTTAAGTACCGGGTCCGGGCCGCATCAAGAGCCAGGACCTTTTCGGGGTAGGCGCGCTCTCGCAGGGCTTGTAGGCTCGAATCGAAATTCACTAATAGGAACACCGTGGAAGCACTCAAGGGATGGATGGATCGAAAGGCATTGAAGTCCTGAATATAGAGAGCGGGTTCTTCGACTCCCACGAGCTCGATAGGCAGCCGTTCGGCAATCGCGACTTTTTCCGGGCCTGTAATCGACGCTTCGCGAAGCGCCTCTCTAGCCCAATAGGCCCTCACTTCCGCATGCGGAATACAACTGAAGAGATCCACGTCGATGGGACCGGCGCTCCCCTCCACCGTAACGAGCTCAATCCCATATTCCTTACTCAGGTGCTCCAGCAAACGTCCGATATTCTCCTGCGCCTCAGAATGCGCGTGCACATCCTGAATATGGATAACCATTCGATCCCCGCCCTGGGCCTCAAAGGAGGACTCAATACGTCCCAACTCTGAAGGAATCTCTATGTTCAAGGGCTTGGCTTGGACTGGAAGCGCAAGGCCAAGAAACAGGCCCGCCTGGATCAAAAAGGCTGACATCCGGACATAGGGCTTTAGAGGCTTCATATTTTTCTCCAAGAGTTTCGGCTCAGGACCGGAAGGCACTGAACATGACAAAGGCTCTCCTCAAGGCAAAGCCTTGGAAGAGCCCTGAGCGACCCCAAACACAGGTATCACGAGTATATCTTATTCAAGACTTAATTTCACAACTTATTAATCAGGAATGGATCCCCCGCTCGAAGAGCACTTTGGCGTCTCCGGGCGCATAGAAATCCTCGAGCACGGCGCAGACCTTATAGCCGCAGCGTTCGTAAAAAGCCCGCGTCGGTTCATAAAGGGGTTTGCCCGAAGTTTCGATGTACAGTTTCCGTCCCCCCGCAGCCTCGACACGCTGTTCCACCCCCTCCAGAAGTCTCTTTCCAATCCCCTTGCCGCGCGCCTCTTCGGCAACCGCGATCCAATACAGATCGTAACTGCCTTGGGTGCAAGGGATCTGCCCATAGCAAGCGTAGCCGAGAGTGCGCTCTTCCGAGTCGGCAAACAAAAACAAATAGCCGGATTCCTTTTCAGCCGGGAGACTCTCTTCCAAAAGCCCGCAAGCCACGCGGACTTCTTCCTCGTTGAAAAAGCCCGTTGAGCGCAAGATATTTTCAACACTGCCGATGTCCTCTGCGCGCAATTGATCCCTAAATTGAATATTTGAGACTTTCATCAGAACTCCGATCCTTCCACCAAACCCTGAGAAAACCGCACTTTTTCCCCTTTGCCGGTTCCGGCACAATCCGACAAGATTCTCTCGCAAACCGTATCAAACAGAATGCCGGCCCTTTGGCAAGCTGCCACAAACCCCGCGTCAGGACTCAGACAAGGATTGCAGTTCACCTCCAGTATCCAGGGTTGCCCCTTTTCATCCACCCTAAAATCCACCCGGGCCCAGCCGCTCAAGCCGAAGACTTCCCACGCACGAAGAGAAGAAAACCCAAGTCTCTCAATCAAAGCTCGATCCTCATCGGGAAACTCAAAGCAACGCACGGTCCGCAAGCACTCCAAAGAATCCGGCTCCCACTTGGCCCGGTAACCCACCACACGCGGTTTCCCCGGCGGAAAATCCCGAAAGCGGATCTCGGCCGCGGGCAAGACCTCCGCCTTATCCCCGCCCAAAACCGACACATTGAATTCCCGGCCTTCGATGTACCTTTCGGCAAAAAACGGCCGGCCTGTTTGTGTCATTTTGCGCGCGATCCACTGGGCAGGATCCTCTGCGCCGGCCCCCAAGGCCACGGAATTATCATCCAGCACAAAGGAAGCGTGTTCCCAAATCGCCTTAACCACGAATGGGGACCTCAAAGCTTCGGGATTCGCTTGGCCCCACTCAACCCAGTCGGGAGTGGCAAGCCCGCTCGCCCTCAGCAATCTCTTTGCCGTCAGTTTATGGGTGCTTTGCGCAATGGCCGCAGCAGAGGAGCCGGTGTAGGGAAGATGGAGAGACTCCAGCAAACAGGGAACTGCCGTTACCAATGCATCGGAGCCGCCCAGAGACTCGACCAAATTGAAGACTCTGTCGGGATTTGCCGCTTGGAGGAATTCCTTGACCTGTTGCAGGTTCAGCGAACAAGCGAAGACCAGAGGCTCATGTCCTAAGCGGCTCAAAGCACGGCAAACTTCCTCCACCTGGACTAAGACATCCAGTTCTTCAGGAGGGGCATCAGGTAAGACAGATTGGTGCAAAATCGCTATGCGCATGAGCGGGTTTCTGCACCCTTGGGGCAATAACGGGCCATGGCCGAATCCAGGATCCCGGCAATCAAATCCTCATAAGGCAAACCGGCAGCTTCGCAAACCAGCGGCAAATCCGAGTACCCGGGCCGCAAACCCGCCAATGGATTGGCTTCTATAAAAACCGGATTACCGGCAGCGTCACAGCGCAAGTCCATCCTCCCGCCGTCACGGCAACCCAACAATCTCCAGGCCGAAAGAGCCACCGATTCCGCTTGAGCACCGGCATCGTCCTTCTCCGGATGAACCTTCAGGTATTCCACACAGTCTTTCCAGTGTTCTTTGTTGTGCAGGGAATAGGCGTGGGCTTGAGCTTGAGGCCGCAATCGCACTTCCAGCGTCCCGATCACGCGGGCCAAAGGCCCTGTGCCCAAAATACCCACGGTAAATTCACGACCCGGCAAATACGTTTCGACCAAGGCCGGCTGTCCCAGCGAAGACCAAATCTTTTCACACTCCCGGCCCAAGGCTTCCTGATTGTCCACCCTGGAATCTGCGCTAATCCCTTTTCCTGTGCCTTCAGCCACGGGCTTCACAAAGACCGGAAAAGCCATGTCCGCATCGGCCAAGTCTTGCGGACCGGACACCGCAACAAAATCGCCGGTGGGCAAGCCTGCCTGCCGGAGCACGGCCTTACACCATCCTTTGTGCAGGCAAAGCGCCATGGTGGCAGGATCTGAAAATGTATACGGGATCTCGTACAGCTCCAGTAGGCCCGGCACCACAGATTCCCGGCCCAAACCGCGCAGCCCCTCGCAGATGTTGAACACCAAGTCCCACCGTTCCCCCTTGGCCAAGCGTTGGAGGAGTTGCTTCGCATTTCCCACTCGAGCAACAGAGTGCCCCAAGCTTTTGAGGGCATTCTCGATGGATTCGATGGTTTCCACGGAATCGAATTCAGCCGTTTCCTCTTCCGAATACCCCTCTTTCAGGTACTCGTCCCGGAGGTCGTAAGTGATGCCGATCTTCAAGGAAGGTCTCTCCATGTTTCTGGCTTCCGCATTCAGACAAGACCACCGTCGGAGAGCTGATCAGGATAGCAGAAGGTGCGTCCCTCATAATTTTGTAACCGGAGAACTCCCCTGTCCCGGTCTAGGACATAATTCGGCTGCAACGGAATCTTGCCTCCGCCGCCCGGAGCATCGATGACAAATGTGGGAACCGCATAACCCGTGGTGTGGCCGCGCAAGCCCTTGATAATCTCCAAGCCCTCCTCCACGGAGGTACGGAAGTGGGAGGAGCCGGAGATCGGATCACACTGGTACAGGTAGTACGGGCGAACCCGCATCATGAGCAGCCGGTGCATCAACTCCTTCATCACCGGCACACTGTTGTTGACTCCCCGCAAAAGCACGGTTTGGGATCCCAAGGGGATGCCCGCATCTGCCAGCCGGGAGCAAGCGCGGAAGGATTCGGGGGTGCATTCGCCGGGATGCGTGAAATGCAAGCTCATCCAAAGAGGATGGTACCGCCGCAGCATCGCACACAGGTCAGAGGTGATCCGTTGAGGCAAGACAGCCGGTATCTTTGTGCCCAGGCGAATAAACTCCACGTGCGGAATTTGTCTTAGGCGCGAAAGAATCGACTCCAGGCGGTCATCGCTCAGGCACAAAGGATCCCCGCCGGAAAGCAAAACATCTCTGATCTGAGGGTTGTTTTCTATATACCGGCAGGCCTGTTCCAGCCGGTCCTGCCCGGCACTGATTTGCCCATGCCCGACCATCCGGGACCGGGTGCAGTACCGGCAATAGGTGGAACACACATCATGGGCCAAAAGCAGCACCCGGTCCGGATATCGGTGCACCAGACCCGGCACAGGGCTGTAGTTATCTTCTCCCAAGGGGTCGTCCGATTCACCGGGCGCGCGCAAAGACTCCGCCTCGCGGGGGATAACCGTCAGGCGCAAGGGATCGTCAGGATCTTCCCTGTGCAAGTGCGCGGCATAATACGGCGTAATACCCAAAGGAAGCATCGAACCTCTTTCCACCAAGACCCTGCGCTCCGATTCGGAAAGGGTGAAGATCTGCTCCAACCCTTCCAAGGTACGGATGCGGTTGCGCATCTGCCAGCGCCAGTCGTTCCACTCGGCAAGGCCGGCCTCGGGGAAAAATCGTTTTCGAAATAGTGCGGATTGGATGCTGGATCCGCGGCTTCTCTTGCAGGAATCCAGCCAGGAGACAGCTTTTCTGCGGGAGGCCGGCGGTGAACCTGCGCCGGACACCAGCGAAACGCGCCTAAATGAGAAAACCGCGGGATTCCGCGGCAAAGATTGGACCTTGGGGGATCGGAGGCGTTGGCCTAAACCAGGAGGTTCCTCCGGATCGTTGTTGGGTTCTACACTACTTCCCTGACTGCTGCCCTGGGGCATCTGAGACACTCAAGCTTCTCCGGGTTGCTGCTCGAGACTCGGCTCAAGCAAGCGGACAATTCGCAAGGCAATGTTTTCACCTCCCTCCAAGGGAGGAAAAACATCACCTGCTAGCGGATAAGCATATCCTCTTCTATGCCAAAGTCAATAGGGATTCTTGCGATTTTCTTTTGCCGGCCTACTTGTAGAACAGGGCCCGGACCTTGGAGCGCAGTTTACCCACGCTTGCCCGGTACCACGGTTTGGCAAGCAAGGAGTTCTCGAAAGCCCGCACTTTATTGCGGCTGTACACCCACGCCAGGGCGCGCCCCAAAATCCCAAAGCGCTGCAATTGCCCGGCCACCGCACGGCGGGTGACCTCGGCGCGAATCTGCCATCCCCTTTTCAAGGCCTTGCGCCTGTCCTCGATCCCCAGCTCCGGAGTAACAAAGACGGGGTGGGTGGAATGCATCGGGAAGAGCGGAGAATTCAGATATTCCTCAGGTTTGCGAACCCAAAGATCATTCTTGTCAATGTAGCTCCAGAGCTCGGTCGAGGGCATGGGAACCAAGTTGTAGAAGGAGACATCCTTCACAGGATACTTGAGGGCAAACTTGCAGGACATTTCCACGTCTTCAAGGGTCTCTTTGGGCGTGCCGATCAGGAAGAAAAGACTGACAAAAAAGCCCGCCTCGCAAGCCATTCGCACGGCTTCGTCTTCGATCTTTAGGGTTGTGCCCTTGCGCATTGCCTTGAGCACCTTGTCGGAAGCGGACTCGATTCCAAAAGCCAGGCGCCGGAAACCCGCACGGTACATGTGCTCCAGCAGCTCCTTGTCCACGCGGTCGGCCCGCACGCCGTTGCCGGCCTGAAACACGGCGTCCTTGAAATCCGCCCGGATAAGTTCGTCGCAGATCGCGTGCATGCGCCCCTTGTCAAAGGTAGGATTGTCTTCCTGCAGCCCGAATTCACGGTATCCCCTGCGGTACCAGTAATCCACCTCATCGCGCACGGATTCCGGGGAACGGCCCCGGTAAGTCTTGCCGATCACATTACAAGAACAATAAATGCAGGAATAAGGACATCCCCGGCTGGTCACAATGCTCATGCCGTAACCATAGCGATCCAGCTCAAAGTCGTCGTAGCGGGGCCAGGGAATGGAATCCAAGTCCTTGGGCAGCTGGGCCGGATTGGACGAAACGCCGCTCTCGCTTCCGTTGCGGTAGATCAACCCGGGAATCTCCTTTTCCGGCTTCCCCTCCGCCAATTGCGCCAGAGACTGTTCGCCGTCCAAAAAGAATGCGTAGTCCAACTCCGGAAACTGTTTCAGGGCCTCTTCCCGGACCGAAGACACATGCGGACCGCCCGCAGCCAAAGTCACCTCGGGCAAACGCTCGCGGATCGAGCTAATCAAAGCGCCATGGGACCGGAAGCGGTAGCTGATCATGGAGATCCCCACCATGTCCGGATCAAACTCGGCGAGCTCATTGACGATCTTCGGGTGATCCTTGCCCAGATTGGCGTCCAGGACCTTAACCTCAGCGCCGGCCTGTCTCAGGCTTTGCGCCAGGTACCCAAGCCCGGGAAGAATAACGGGGATCGGGAAGATCTTCGGGGAGTAAGGCGGATTGACAAGCGCGACTCTCTTAAAACGCATAGGATTTTGCAGAGCCTTTCGGGGTTCTGAGCTTCAACGAGTCCTCCGCAGCATAGCAAACCCTGGTTATTGTACTCGAGCTCAGTTCCCTTGCACATGCAAAAATGGCGGACAATGGGCTGTCTTCTGAAGACTTTAACTGGAAATTGTGCTTTTCCACCCGGAAGCCGGCTTTCTCAGTTGTGCCCCGCTCTCACGGTCGGAAAGACAAGTGTCACCCTCGCCCCACCCTCTTCTCGATTGGCAATATGCAGACTCCCACCGTGGGTTTCCATGATAGTCTGGGATACTGTCAGACCCAAGCCGGTGCCTTTCCCTTCCGGCTTCGTGGTAAAGAAGGGATCGAAGATCTTGTTCAGCTTGTCTTCCGGAACACCCGTTCCCGTATCCTCGACTTCCACCACCACAACCTCTTTCCGCTCTTCTCCGGGGCAGCTTCCCAGGCGCTTATCATCCTTTTGACCTTGACGCGAAAGTGTACGTATTCTAAGTGTCCCTTCCTTCGGCATCGCGTGAATCGCGTTCAGGAAGATATTCATGAAAACTTGGACGACCTGGGTCTTGTCCATATTGAACAACGGCAAATTGTTATCAAGCTCTCTCAATACATGAACTCTTTCACGCATGATTTCGTGGGCGATCAGTCCAAGAGCCTCTTCCAACACCAAGTTAATGTTTTCCGCCGTTTCCTCCAGCTCGCGGGGCGACGAAAACGCCAAGAGTCCCCGGACTACGGAGGTCACTTGCTTGCTGGCAAAATCAATCTGTTTGACCACTTCGGTCATTTCCTTCCCAAGTGGTTCAACGCGCGGCCCCAAGTACGCCATTCCCATCTCGATTGCCCCAAGGCCATTCTTAATCTCATGAGCAACACCCGCCGCCAACCTCCCAACAGACTCCAGTTTTGCCGCACGGATCCACTCCAATTGTGCTGACCAGAGTTCCTCGTTAGATCGCCGCAGATCGTCGATGAGATCCTCAAGAGTCTTCTCCTTGCGTCTCAGTTCCGAATTCACCCGCCGCAGCTTCTCCTCCGCCTCTTTCTTCGCCGTAATATCCCTCGCCAGGTAGATAACTGCCACAGGCTTCCCGGTGTGGTCGTTCATAACCGAGGCACTGACCCCTAGTTCGCATATACCCCCAGATTCCGCGGGCAAAGAAGCTTCATAGACCTTAGAACCTCCCTCCAGGATAAGAGCTTCGAGACCCTCTACTGCTATGCAGACCAGCCTGCAATGACTTATGGCGATCCCCACTATTGCGTCGGCGGATCTGTTCAAAAGATTACAGGCAGCCTTATTGACCACCCGAATCACACCCTCCTTATCGACAACAATCAAGGCATCGGTTACAGTCGTCAGAATATGATCCACCGTAAACGAAGTGGCGATATCCACAAGCCGGTAACGCCGGATGGCTGTAGCGGCAATTATAGTGAAACCAAAAACAGCAAGGTAGCCGACAGGATAAATAGAGACCCCACATGCCGGCAACAAATCAACCATGCCAAAGCAGGCAATGCCAAATGCGGCGCTGAAGTCGCGGAAGCGGTTCTGTGCGGTTACAGACGGCGCCTTTTTGTAGGCTTTCCGGTAAGCAAAGTAGCTAAAGAGCATTACGACGATAAGAAAGACCAGATAGACAGAACCCAGGTGCCCATATTGGGGATAATAGCCCCAAGAGTAACGCTGTAGGCCCCTCATAAACCAATCGGTGGTGACCGCAAGCAAACAAAACAACCCCGAAGAACCGCAGGTAATCCAAATAAACAAGCGCTTCCTCTGGATAGTTCTCACGATACTCATGGTGAACAGATAGAACGCGGTGGGCAGGAAGATAAGACCCAGATTGCTTACCTTGATCCAGGACAAAGCGGTTTGCTGATCATCCGTAGAAAAGACGGCTATCCAGGGAAGCATCCATGTCACAACAACCAAACTCAGTAACAGAAAAGCCAAGCTCTCTTGAGAGACGCGTTCCCGAACGACAGTGTTCAGTGCGAGAATAAAGAGTAGAAAACTAACGATCACGAGAGGCCAAACATACGGACTCATGCTGCCGATAACAGAGTCAATCATTAAGATACTCCCTTCTCCACGAAACACATCCTGGCTGTTTATCCTGCTCCCGCCTGCTCCCCAAGCTCCCTCTGTATCATCGAAATAAGCTCCTCGGGGGAGGCTGGTTTGGCGATAAAAATCTGTCCGCCGATAAGACCTTGCTGCTCAGATACCTCTTCGCGAGAAACCACGGCGGTCAAGAATATGATCGGAATATCCTTCAGATCCAAATCCTCCTTGAATTCACTGGCAAGCTGAGCGCCATCCGCATCCGGCATCACAACATCCAACAAAATAAGATCAGGCCGGAACGCGCGGGCAGCAGCCAAACCCTGAGACCCCATGTTCTCCGTCCTTACCTCATAGACTCCTTGGTCCTCGAGATTTAACTTCACAAGTTTCGTAAATCCTGCCTCGTCGTCAATAATCAGAATCCGTTTTTTACTCACTGCTGTCCCCTCCACCCATTTTGAGAATCATCGTAGCCCTCACCCCCCCTTCCTTTCGGTTGCCAATCTGAATCATTCCGCCATGCAGCTCGACTATCTTCTGGGATACCGACAAGCCCAGGCCAGTGCCTTCTCCCGGAGGTTTCGTTGTAAAGAAGGGATCAAACACCTTAGAGAGTCTATTCTCTGCAATCCCCGAGCCCGTGTCTTCGATCTCAACTGCCACAACCTTCTCCCCCGGCAGGAACCGATCATCATTTCTATATCCCACCAAGCCACCGGCATCCGCTATCTGTCTGGCACAGGTCCTTATGGTCAGCGTGCCGCCCTTACCCATGGCGTGTATGGCGTTCAGCAACAGATTGACAAATACCTGCTGAATCTTCTGCACGTCCAGGACTATTGGCGGAAGACCCTCTTCCAGATCCTCGACTACACAGATTTGATTTTTATCAAGGTCGTATCTGACGAACAACAGAGAATAGCGCACAACGCTATTTAGATCTGCGCTGCTAAACACTATTTTCGTCGGCGACGAATAATCCAGCAAGCCCTTCACGATCAAATCAGCCCGCCTCGTGGCACTTTGCATTTCTTGCAGCACATCAGCCACAATCGGGTCAGCCGCATCCAACTTCTTGGAGAGGAGGTAGTCAATACCCTGAAGCAAAATCCCCAGGGGGTTCTTCACTTCATGAGCTACTCCAGCGGCCAGGCGACCGACGGAATTCAACTTCTCGGCCTGAATCAGACTCATTTGGGAATTCTTCAATTGCTCGTGGCTCTGCTTCAGATCCTCGCACAACTGCTCCAATCGTACTAACGAGCGGACGCTCTCTTGTCTCTCACGCAGAATAGGCGCGATATACGCAGCGATTCCATTTAGCATCTCCACGTCCTGTTCGCTGTAGTCCGTATCACGATTCGCAAGTATTATGATGCTGAGAACCTCTCCCTGAAAAACAATAGGCCAAGAAACATGCCTGGTAATTTCAATATGTCCCTCTGGAGTCAACTTAGAGGGCTCATTGGAATATTGCCCCCGCTTCTCTCGAATGGCTCGGGACCATGAGCTATCGCCCCATGTTTCTTTGGGGAACACCATCGACTTTTCAGTCATCCGGCACTTGTCCCATATATCCTGGGTCATCGAGGGAACGATAAGGTCTCCGTTGTCTGAAATATACCCCATGATTCCGAAGCGGCTCATAAAACTCGCCAAAAGGATTTCCAGCACTTGGCCGTACACTTGGTCATCGGAGACAGCGAGAAACACCTCCGTGATTGACGTCCTGATCCGCAGCTGACGTTCTACCTCCATCATTTTGATGTTCGTCTGCTTATGACTCGCGACTTCCTGAACAAGGTTGGCGTTGAGAACAGACAGTCTCCTCTTATGTAGACTCAGCCCCAGCAGATAAGTCGAAATCAAAATAGTGGCAAGCAGACCCATGAGGAACACCACCCCAGGCATCACAAAGCGGATAGCAGATGCCCAAGCATCAGAAGGAAAGATGGAGATCCGCCAAACCCGTTCCCCCAACTCAAAAGTCTTATCCACACTAAGACCTTTCGCCCATGCCGGGCTCCTTTTGGTCATCGCCCGTATCCCCGGGCTCCTTTGAGAAGAATCGTACAGAAGAAGCCCGCCCGGCTGCGTCGTTTCATCAAAAATCTTCATTTGGCACTTGGCTGCCTCCGAAGATATCATGGACAATGTTGTATTGTGCAATAGGTCTGAAAACCTGAAGACACCAAGCACAAATCCTCCAAGTGCCTCGCGCCGTTGCTCCACGGTAGTCAGGGCCAGACCAGGGGTGTAAATGGGGCGAACTGCCAGAAATCCGTAACCAGGCGTTCTCGCCTGAACGAGATCAAGCAGGCCGGACAGGCTCAATTCTCCAGTGTCCCGAGCTCGCTCCAGGGTGTCCCGGCGCACTGATTCCGATGCCAGATCAAACCCCAAGGCGGATTCGTTGCCTTCGTAGGGTTCCATGTACCGGACGGGAAAGTATGCTTTACGCCCTTTCGCCCGGACCATATGGCCTTGGGCATTCCATTCCGTGATCTGGAAACGCCGCAATCCCTCCTGTTGTGCAACATCTTCAAACTGAACTCGATCCTCACCACGCACACGCGGAGCCCATTCCAAAGCCCTAATGGACCTATTCTTTCCAAAGGCAGGCTGCACAAAACTTCTAAACTCCTCCCATTCCACAAATGTGCTGGACTCGAAAAATCTGCGCAGGTATTCCACCGCTTGCAATCCATCTTCCAACTGCCCCCAAAATATATTCAACAGCTCAGTGGCATCACTTTTGAAGAAAGCACGAATCTCTCTGGTCTCCGCACGATACACTTGCGCAGTTGCAGCACAAGTCAGCGCCAGTCCGAGAATAAGGCTTACCCCAGGAAGCCATTCTGTGCGCACGAACATCAAGACTCTCCTAAGGAACTCCCACGCACGAGCCTTCAAACCGGTATGTTTCTTCAACCCCAACCTCCTCCATCGACAAATCTGTCCGCGGGGTAAGTGACCCGACCCCGATTTTAAGCCGGTTGTAAGGAGAGTTCCAGAT
>JAFGIU010000003.1 GCA_016929445.1 Candidatus Omnitrophota bacterium | reverse complement strand
TGCAATGCGTGGCCGAACCTGCGAGCATCACCGTGGGTGACGAGATTGCAGTGCGCGTCCTCATCAGCGCCCCCTCGGACTACAGAATGGGTCCGCCGTCCTTTCGGGAGGATCCTTCGGCTGATTTTGAGGTCAAACGACTGTCCTCCTTGCCCTCGGATTCCCTGGATGATGAGCGGGGCCGTTGGGTGGGGGAACTCGTTATCACAAGCTTCAAGACCGGGGTGCAGACTCTGCCTCCGGTGGAGGTCAAGTACACCACGCCGACAGGGCAATCCGGATTTGCCGTGGGCCCGGAACTGCAGATTGAAGTTCGCTCCGTTTTGGCAGCACAGGAAGGCGCGCAGTTCCCGGAATTTGCTCCGCTCAAAGGCCCCGCAGTCTTGCGCGCTTCCCTTGCGTGGTGGGTTTGGGCTCTCTTGCTTTTGTTGGTTGCAGCGCTGGGAGCGGGATTCTCCTGGTGGAAGAAGCACGGCGGGGGACTTGTGATGAGCGAGCCGTCATTGCCTCCCAGGCCCGCAGATGAGGTGGCTCTGGAGGCCTTGGATGCCCTGGCGCGGGAGGGCTTATTAGAGGAAGGCCGCTACCGGCTTTACTTCACCAGGCTTTCCGAAATTCTGCGGCGCTTTCTTGAGGGCCGTCTGGGTTTTCCGGCCCCGGATTGGACTACGGCGGAGATTTGCCGGGAGCTCAAGAAGCACCCGCTCCAAAGCGAAGTCTTGGGCCTTGTGCGCAAGGTTCTCGGCGATGCGGATTTGGTGAAATTTGCCAAGCACATGCCTGAGCGGAGCTGGGGAACGGAGCGCATGAATCAGGCGCGCAGGGTGGTGGAACTCTGCCCTTGTCCCAGGGAAGAGAGTGAAACCTTCAGCACGGGTGTCGGCAACAAGGGCGGGGGCTCATGATCCGTTTAGCGCATCCATGGCTATTGCTCCTGCTGCCGTTTGCGGCGGCTTTCCTCTATTATTTGTGGGCCGGGCGCGGTTTGAACCGCGCGAGTCTCCGCTTTCCGAGCCTAAGGTATTTGGGTCTGGAGAGTCTTGGCGAGGAAACTCCGCGGCGCGTGCAGTTTATTTTACGTGCCATTGTTCTGGCCTTGTTGGTCTTGGCTGCGGTCCGGCCTCAGTTTGGCCAGAGCTATGAAGAGTATTCCACCGAGGGCGTGGACATCATGCTGGCCTTGGATATTTCGCAGAGCATGCTCGCCGAGGACTTTGAGCCCCAAAACCGGGTGGAGGCGGCCAAAGCCGTGATGAAGGAATTTGTGCAAGAGCGGCCGGCGGACCGGATTGGTTTGGTGGCCTTTGCGCGCTTCGGGCTGCTGCGCTGTCCTCTCAGCTTGGATCACAACGCCCTCTTGGATTTGATTGACCAGACCCACGTGGGCTTGATTGATGACGGGACAGCCATTGGTTTGGGTATTGCCACAGCCACAGCGCGTTTGAGCGAGAGCAAGGGAGAGAGCCGGATCCTGATTCTCCTGACAGACGGCGCCAATAATTCCGGAAATATCGATCCGCCCACAGCGGCCCGTATTGCCGCTGCCATGGGCATAAAAATTTACACGGTAGGCGCGGCGCGCGCAGGGATGACGCGTATTCCCATTCAGGACCCTATGTTCGGCAAGCGCTATGTGAATGTGCAGGGGAATCAGTTGGATGAGAAGGCCTTGCGTGAAATTGCGGATATCACCGGAGGCCTGTATTTTCACGCCGAAGATTTGGAAGGACTGCGGCAGATTTATAAGCGAATCGACGAGTTGGAAAAGACCGAGTACGAGGTCACGGAGTTTTCCCAGTACAACGAGACTGGTCCGTGGTTTTTATGGTTTGCCTTTCTGGTTTTTGTCACCGAACGTGTGTTGATGCAAACGCGGCTGCGGACCTTACCGTGAGTAACTCAAGGAGGCAGGGACGGTTCTTAGCGTCCGTTGAGCTATCTTGGGCCGTAAGAACCGTCCCTGTGAGACTATGCACTGGAACAACCCTGAAATACTAAATCTCTTATGGCTTATTCCGCTGTGGATTATTCTTCAGCGCTTTTGGGAGAGCCGTCGCAAAAGGGCCCTGGAGTATTTTGCCGAAGCAAGACTCCTGGATTCATTGGCGGCTAATCTCAGTTTGCAGCGACGGAAGATCCGCCGCGTTCTGGAGGTTGCAGTGCTCCTCCTTTTGATTCTAAGTTTAGCGCGTCCGCAGATCGGAGCCAAGCAAGTGCAACTTACGCAAAAGGGAATCGATATCCTGGTGGCTCTGGACGTTTCTTCGAGCATGTCGGCTCAAGATGTGGCGCCCAGCCGTCTGGATTTGGCCAAGACCCTGGTTCAGGATTTTGTCTCCAAACTCCAAGGAGATCGCGTGGGGCTGATCCTATTTGCGGGTAAGAGTTACTTGCAGTGTCCTCTGACGGTGGACTATTCGGCTTTTGATCTGCTGCTGCGCGTAGCGGATCCGGGCATGGTGCCGTATCCGGGCACGGATGTGGAGGCTGCCATAAGTACCGCAGTGGAGGCTTTTCCGAACCGGCCGGACTCCCAGAAGATTCTTCTGGTGCTGACGGACGGAGAGTCCCATCACGGTGACCCGGTTCCGGCCGCGGAAGAGGCTTCCAAAAAAGGCGTGCGCATTTACACGATCGGAATCGGCGGAGGAATGCCTGAGGGAGAGCCTATTCCCTTGCGCGACGAAAACGGGAATGTGACGGGGCACAAGCGAGACGCGAACGGAAAGATTATATTTTCCAAGTTGGATGAGAAGACCTTAACAAGCATCGCAGATGTGACCGGCGGGAGTTATTTCCGGGCCACGGGTGAGGCTGCCGGCTTGGAGGCAATTCTGAAGGAGCTCAAAGGGGCGAGCCGCGCGGAGCTCGGGGATGTGGTACGGCTGCAATACGAGGAACGCTATCCTTGGTTGGCCGCTCTGGTTTTCATTTTGTTGTGTGCGGATTTGGCCATAGGAGATCGTAAGAATGCGAGCTAGATGGATGTCTGCGGGGCTTGCGATAATGTGGGTATTATTTTCCGCTCCCGCTCTTGCCGCAAGCGGTGCGCGGCTCAATGCCGCGGGGAACGAACTCTATGAGCAGGGAGATTATGCAGCTGCAGCAGAGAACTATGAGGCGGCGGCTGAAAAACTACCCGGGTCTGCGGAAGTCCAATACAATCTAGGGAATGCCTATGCTCAGCAGGGCATGGTGGAAAAGGCCGGGGGCACGTACAGGCGATCGATCGATGCTGCGGAAGCGGGCCATTCCACAGACATTGCGGCCAATTCCCACTATAATCTGGGAACGCTTCTGGCTCAGGAGGGGAAATTGGAAGAGGGGGCTGAGGAATTGCGCGAGGCCCTGCGTGTGCGGCCCGGCGATGCGGAAGCCAAACAGAATTTGGAGCTCGTGATGCGGCTCATGCAAATGCAGCAAGAGCAACAGCAGCAGTCCCAGCAGGGGGAGCAGCAATCCGAGTCCCAGGAATCAGAGGCTGGACAAGAGCAGTCCGGACAGCAGCAAGAACAGAAAGAGGCGCAGCAGCAAGAACAGCAAGACCATCAGTCGCAGCAGGGACAGCAACAAGAGAAACAGCAGTCTCAAGCAGGGGAACAGGGCTCTGAGCAAAAAGAACCCGAAGCTCAGGCCAGTGAGCAGGAGCAAGGCGAGGAGGAACCCAAAGGCATGAGTCGCGAAGACGCGGAACGTATCTTACAGGCCTTGGAGGCCGAGCAAGAGGATATGCACCGCCGGTCCATCCAGGAGCAGCCCTTTAAAGCGCCGGGAGGCAAGGATTGGTAAGAGCCCTCCTCTGCTCCGTGCTTTTGGGGTTTGCGGCTTTGCCTGCGTATGCCCAAGTGCAGATTAGCGCAGAAGCGCGTCCTCCGAAGGTGAGCGTGGGCTCTGCCTTTCAATTGGTGCTCACGGTCAACGGGGCAATGGGCAATGTCGGGAGCCCTGTCATTCCCTCAGTCAACGGTTTGAGCCAGTACAGCACCAGCCAATCTCAGAATCTTTCCATCATCAATGGCCAAGTCAGCGCGATTACCACGCTTTCCATCACCTATTTGGCTGAGAAAGAGGGCAAGTTTTCGATCGGCCCCATGGAGTTGTCCGTGGAGGGCCAAACCCATTCAATTTCCGCGGTGGAGGTGGAGGTGGTGCGCGGTGCGGTTGCGCCCCAAGCATCTGCTTCCCCGCAATCCCGGGGTGGCTCTGCCACAGCCCCTTCCGAACAGGGCACCAACGCTTCGGGTGAGGGCGCGCTCTTTGTGCGCTCCTACACCGATAAACTGCGCGCCTATGTGGGTGAGCAGATCACCCTCACCTTCGGACTCTATATCGGAACGCGACTTGGAGGGCGCCCGGGTTATGAATATCCTTCCACTTCAGGTTTTTGGGTGGAGGAACTTCTGCCCGCGCAGCGCCAAAACGTTGAGGTTATGGAGGGCAGGCAGTACACGGTGGTGTCCATGCCCAAGGCTCTTTTTCCCACAGCCTCGGGCAAGTATGAGATCGGGGCCGGTACCTTAGAGGCGGATGTGTTGATGCCCCGCGCACAGAACCGGCGAAGCCGCTGGGATATCTTTGATGACGATTTCTTTGGCATGTTCTCCAGGACACAGCGGGTTGCGCGCACTTCCGAACCGATTACGGTTGAAATCCTGCCCTTGCCCAAGGAGGGCCGGCCTGCCACCTTCAGCGGGGATGTGGGGCAACTCAACTTCCGGATTCGTGCGGACAAGGGCCAGGTCAAGCAGCATGAGCCGGTCACCATTTATATAGAGGTTTTTGGAAAAGGCAATATCAAGAGTCTTGCAGGTCCCAAGCTGCCGGAGATTCCCAAGACGCGGCAGTTGCAGGGGGGCACGTCCGAGGACGTGGATTCTCCGGACGATATCATTCAGGGGACAAAAGTTTTTGAAACGGTGTTGGTTCCTCTGGAATCCGGCACCTTGCTCATCCCTTCCTTGGAGTACAGCTATTTTGATCCGGCGGCTGAAGCCTATCGCAGCACGCGCTCCCAGCCCCTGGAAATTCAGGTTTTGCCGGGTGAAAAGGGCAGTGCCGCCGCACCCGAGCCTTCTGCGCCGGAGGTGCACCACGCGCCGGTCAAGCTCATCGAAAAGGATATCCGGCACATCCATTTGTCCAAGGGCCTGGAGGACCAGGGAACGAGGGCACTGGGTCCGGAGCTGCTAATCCGCCTGGTTTTGATCCTGTTGTGGTTGGCAGCCCTGGGTTGGGGAGTGCATTTGAGGCGTTTGGAAAATGACCCGCGCTACGGGCGTCAGCTCGGGGCAGGCAAGGCGGGGCGGGATCGTTTGCGCCAGGCCGAGGAACTCCTGGCCAAGGGACAGAATGAGGAAGCGGCCACAGCTATGGCTCAGGCCTTGAGCCGCTTTGTGGCGGATCGAGTGAATCTGCCCAAGGGCGCGCTCACTTTGGCTGAGCTGGATGCCGCGCTCAAGGAGCGCCAAGTCGGGATCCAGCTGCGCGAAGAATTGCGCCGGATTTTGCAGGCCTGTGAGCAGATTCGCTTTGTGCCCGGCGGTTCTTCTTCGGAGAATGTGAAAAGCCTGCTTAGCCGGGCCGGGGAGCTGATTAAGGAATTGGGGAGGAAGGTGTGATGCTTCGAGCTGTTGCCCTCGCAATGACGTTGATTTACCTGCCGATTTCCTTGGCTTTTGCAGCTTCTGCGCACTCAGAGTTGTGGCAGCAGGCCAATGCCGCCTACGAGATGGGAGACTACAAGGACGCGATCCGCGCCTATGAATCCATCCGCGCAGAGGGCTTAAAGAACGGGCATCTCTATTACAACTTGGGCAATGCCTATTTCAAAATGGGTGAATCCGGCTCCGCTATCCTGAATTACGAGAGAGCTCGCAAACTCCTGCCTCGCAACCGGGATGTGCGAATGAATTTGCGCGTGGCCCAAGAACAGTTGCAGGACGAGACCGGGGGCGCCAAACACAGTTTTCTGGGTGCCCTGGCGGGCAAGTATTTGGGCCTGCTCAGCGTGGCTGAGGCGCGCCGCCTCGAATTTGGGTTGTTTTTAGTCTTGTGTTTACTTGGGGTGCTCTGGCACTCTAGGCTATTGTCTCAAATCTGGGTGGAGCGTTTGGGATTACCGCGCGTGGTCGCCACCTGTGCTGTTTTGTGGTTGATTGCTCTCGCAGGTTTAGGAGGGAAATATTTGTGGGAGCTGCAGAACCAGGGTGCAGTCGTCCGTGCGCAGGAGATGGAAGTGCGCAGCGGGCCTGGGCCGGATTACCCCTTGCAGTTCCAGCTTCATGAAGGATATGTGGTGCAGCTGGAGGGCGAGATGCGTTCAGGGTGGTCCCGCGTGCGGGCCAGGGAAGGTCTGGAGGGATGGGCCCGCTCCGGCGATCTGGAGGTTATCTGAGTCAAAACCAGGGACGGTTCTCGCTAGCCCTTTTACTTGGAACGAGTTGCGTGAGAACCGTCCCTTGGAGTTACTAATGGCACTGAAATCCGACCG
>JAFGIU010000002.1 GCA_016929445.1 Candidatus Omnitrophota bacterium | reverse complement strand
GGCCTGGTGGATGCCGGTCTTCCGGAATGGGTGGTAGAGATTCACAATCTGAGGATGTACACCGAGCGGTTCCTCGCTCTTGGAAAAGAAGCGGACGGGCGCGCCCGCCAGGCCGCTATTCTCAATACTTTGGGGAGCTCGGTGGATGTGGATTACGCGGGGATGTACGAGTTGCTCTTGGCAAGCTTGGATGAGAGTTCCTGGGAGAGCGTGGCCTTAGCCCTGGATGCGCGAGGCGCGGATATGGACTACTGGTATGGGGCGCGCAGGCAATTGGGTTATGAAAAATCAGGGCTCGGCCGGTTTGCCCGCTTTGTCGACTATGCACGGCGTGGAATCCGGGAGGATCGAGCGGTTGTTCGCGGGGTCTATGACGAGGAGCTTGTCGCGCCTTTGCGAGGCAAAGATCCTGTAGCGGACCTGTGGCCCGAGTACAGCCGGTATCGCCACCTATTGGAGCTGGCACGAGAGGTGGAGCCGGCATTAATCCGGAACGAAGTCCTTCCGGCCATCCAAGCCTTGCACGAGGGGCAGGGCGACTATGATTTGATTGCCCAAGAACTGCTCGCAGCTTACCAGCGCGGGCCCGGGGCTTTTGGTTTTTGGTGTGACTTAGTTCTCAGAGATGTGCCGGTTGGGCGCGGGGGCGCGTGGGCCCGTGCCACAGAACTCATCCGTCGGGTTCAGGTGATCGGCAAGGCCTTGGACGGCGACTACCTGGAATGGAATTCCAACGGATTTGGTGCCACATGGGCCGAATACAAAACCTGGCAAGAGCGTTTTGGTGTGGGCGTTTTGGGAGGGGGGCGCAGCCTTCGCTTGGGAGGCCCGAATCCGGCGGTGACCTTGACGATGGCCCAAAGCCCCATGGGATCCCATCCATTAATAGCTGCAAAGGACATGGGTTTTGACCGGGGCACTTTGGCTCTTGTGGTGGGAGAGGGTGCTGATCAGGTCAAAGCGGGTCTTTCGCGCAATCACGTGACCATAGTGGATCAAAGACAGATGGGCGCGGACGGAACGCGGCAAGCAGTCCGGGGTACTGGAGAGGCTACCCTGAAATTGTTGCGCGTTATGGAGTCCCGGGAGCATGTGCTGGTGCTTCACGGAGATAAACCTGCTGTGGACAGCGCCCTGATTGGGCAGGTCATGCGAGCCCATACGCGTTCTCGAACAGAGGGTCAAGCCGCGTTAACCTTAGTGGCTGCCACGGTGGATGAATCAGATCCGGACTTCCGCGACTATGGGCGGCTTGTCCTGGTGAACGGACGCTATGTGGTGATTGAAGACACTCAAATAGCAGAGCTTCGGAAACCCGGAGGCCAAATCCAAATTTTGTCTGCGATTCCGGATAGTCGCGGGGAAAGGGAGGTCATCGCCACCTTCACACAGAAGCAACTCCCGTACATCATGCAGCAACCTGTCTTCACAGGCATGATGGCCTTGAACACATACCAGACCACAGAAAAATTGGCCCGGATTGAGCAAGCAGGGGGAGAGGACCGCTATGCTGTGACAGCCCTTGTCCCGCAGTTTGCCGCGGATCAGGTCCAGGTGGTCCTTGCCGATCCTGCCCAGATGGTGGGCATCAAGACCGCTGCCCAACTCAATGAGGTGGCGGAAAGAATGGTTCTGGCACAGAAGGAGCGTGACCGGGTCCGGGGGATACATCCCTTTGAACCCGAAGTGGCCGAGCTGATGGATTTGCTTGCCGGTGAAGAAGTCATGAGCCGGATGAATACGGCTTGGTCCAATACATTGATTTTGCTCTCCGACGATCAGGACAATTTTGGGATCAATTCCTCGCGTTACTCCCTTTATGAAAAGGCGGTGCGGCTGCATCGCGCGGGGGTCAGCGCCAGCGCGCTTAAGCTGATTCTCGGGAGCAATATTGTTAAGAACGGCACGTTTAAGGCCGTTAATTTGGGCCTTTTCCAGGAGCGCTATCAGGCCTTTGGGAATGTGGACAAGGCGCTGGAAAGTGCTTATGTGCGTGTCCAGGGCACGGATGGAAAGCGCGGGGAGATTCTTTACAGAGAGTTGATTATGGAGGCCAATCCTGGGATTGAAATTCCGCTCAACTTTGATGATATTTCACCGGAAAATATGCGGAAATATGTTTATGCCTGGGTCAAATCTTTGGTCGACCAGGGAATTGCCGAACTGGGGCAGGAGTTCGATATTGGCTATGATCCGCGCGAGGAACGGCTGGAGTCCGATGAGAGGGATGCCCATGGGGTGCTCAAGTCGGCGCAGCGCAACGCGATTCGCGATGCCGTGTTTGAAGGGGTGCGTGATGCGGGTCTGGTGCCTGTGGATGCGGGCATATTACCCACGCCTTTTGTGGGCGCTTTTGCCATTAATCAGAGTTCGGCCGGAGGCATCATGATTACGGCCAGCCACAACCGCTTTAACCAGCATGGGATCAAGATTTTCCTGGCCACAGACGCGCTCAAGCTGCTGCCTCCGGATGATCTGGCTCTAACCGCCGCCTATATCCGGGCCTATGCCGAGGGCGTGGATGACACCCTGGAGGCCCATGGAGGGGAAGTCAGGGACAAGGCGGCCGAAGCCTTTGATTTGGCGGTGGCTGTTCTCTCCGACCCATTCACAGCCTTCACGGATGATCCAGAGGGTAAGTATTCCTATTATGGAATTCAAGAGGATGAACCGCTGGGCGACTATGATGTGATTTTGGATGCGGCTAAGGGAGCCTTTTCTTCCAGAAGACGCAATGGGCAAGTGGTCGAGGGAATTGCCTCGCAGGCCTTGAAGGCTCACGGCGCCAATGTGATCGAAGTGGATTGGGAGGATCCGGAAAATGGGGAGGAATATCAGGGACAGACGAGCTTTGACGAAGGAGACGGCTTTGTGAATGAGGGTTTTGGGGCTGCGGCCTTTGAAGGATTTCCCAAGACAATCGTAACCCCGGCCGATATCCCTGAGGGCTATGCCCTGACTTTTGAGAGGGCCTTTGGACAGGCTCGGAAAGAGGGGCTCCGAGGGCAGTATGCGAGCGGCGAGCGCCGTCTTTCCATTGCTTGGTTTGACTCGGACGGGGACCGCTACATTCGCGGGGATGTCATCATTCCCGATGTCAACGATCCTTCCAAGGACTACATCATCATCTCCGGCGGCGATGAGTGTGCTTACCAGCAGGCGAAATACTTGATTGAGAGACATCGGGAGGAGTACATGGGAGCCGTGGCTGCTCTCACCGTGGAAAGTGATTTTAACGCGGTTTCCAGCTGGCTGGGCTTGGGGCTGGATGCCTACCGCACTGCTGTGGGCGACAAGTGGGTCCTCCTGCGGTCCACCTATGTGAAGATTGCGGCCACCTTGCTGGCCTTGGAAGAGATACTGGAAGAAGCAGGCATACCACGCACTGAATACGAACAGAGCATTAGAGATTTTGAAAAACAGCTGGAGGGTATTTCCCAATCGACGGAGGCCAATGCCAAGCGTTTGTACACTATTATCTCCAGCCTTTCGGAATTCTCTCGCAAGAGCTGGGGAGCTGCGGGCTCATTGGATCAGGCTGAATTGGCACGCAGGATCATCAAGAAGGCCAAGTTTATCGGGGCAGAGGAAACCGGGCACTTTATCCGGTTCCTGCGTGTTCCGGGTCCGGATGGCAACGCGGTTGCTGTGGCCGCGGGCAATGGCCCAGCCGGAGCCATTGGCGCCATGGTGGCCACGCGGCGTATGGAGACCATGACGACTCTTGGCGAGGATGGCCAACCGGAGGGCATGTACGACAGTTATGGCGGGTATGCAGGCTTTCTTGAGAATCCCTTTACCCGAGGCTGCAAGATCAATCGCTATGCCCTGCATATTGACAAATCCAAGCTGCAGGGCATTCGCTTGGCAATGTCTGTGCAGACGACCCGTGAGATTGTGAAGCAGTTTACTGGAGAGTACCCTGCGGATGGGGAGGTCAGGGAACCGCCTGCTGGGACCGATGGTCCTGTTTACGAATCACAGAATCTTCGTATTGTGAGTCGATTCTATGCCAATGAGGCTGAGCAAATGTATTTGGAGATCCAGGAGCGCAATCCAGAGACTGGGGCATTTGAGGGCGTGGCGGCCGTGATTGCCCGCAATTCCGGGACGAGCAAGAAGACCTCTGTCTATGGACGGGGTTCGGTGTCTCCGGCCGTGGATGGCGGCGAGCAGCAAAGGCGCCTGACCGCAGCCGCTGAGGTGGCGCGGGAATTTGTGCTGGCCAACATGCAGGATCCGAGGAGTCGGTACCATGAGGTCAGGCTTGCCGTGCTAAGAGAGTTGGCAAAGCGGAATATCTTGTCGCGGGGAGAGCTGAATGAAATCCTGGAAGGCTACGGATTCGAAGGGAAGGACGCGGATGACGTGATCGATGAGTTCTTGGCCAAGCATCAGAACGACGGCTCGATTCGGGCCTTGTCTGCTGAGGAAGCCCAGGCTTTGGGACACAGTGCGGATGAGAAGCTCTTTGGGGTTACGGAAAGAGGAGCAGTCTATGCTCAGGTCTTGGAACCGGCCTTGGTATTCGATATTCCTGGAATTCCCACTGCAGGGAGTGCGACTGATGCAATTGCCGGTCAGGTCCGGGCCGGGCAAGCCCTGGCCAGCTCGCTGTAACAAGCTGTTTTGGGGACACATCTATGGGTGACATAGGGGATGCCTCACATCTCCTGCTGACTCAAGGGACGCATTCCGGTTGACTCAAGGGACATATCTCCAAAGGAGATGTGTCCCTTACCGGAGCTGTTAATAGTGTATACTTTATAAAGAAGGTGAGTGGTTCGGGGGAGCAATCTGGGGTTGGCGCCAACACAGAAGGGGGTCAGTACCTCCATGCTCAACCGATTGCCAAGGCAATACGCGGTCCTTATTCTCTTCTGGGCTTTGAGTTTGACAGGAGCTGCGGAGACCTCTGCGGCTCCTTCGTGCGTTGGGGAAGGTGAGAGCCCGTCATCGCGAGCCGAGCCAAGTGCGAGGCGTGGCGATTTGTGTTTTGCAGGACAAAGATTGCTTCGCTCCGCTCACAATGACGGAATGAGCTTCCGCAATGACAAGCTGGCCCATGCGCGCGGGGACCTTGCGGGCTTTGTGGCCGGGATGCTGGACAAGCCGGAGGGAGCGCCTGACAGGGTCCGCGAGACTCTGATTCGCGTGGCCATGCAGGCCTGGCGCCAAGAGGATTCCTTGAGGGACTGGGCCACGATCCAAGGCTTGGCCCAGGATCCTAGACTGCCCGCTGAGCTGCGTTCTTACTATGCCCTGCAGTGGATCATGGCACCGGCCCAGCCGCAGGAAACCCGGGAGCTCGCGATGGCCGACATGGAGCGCGCCCACGAGCGGATTTTGCAGGCCGGCAAAAAGCTGGGCTTTGAAGACGTGCAGGCCTTTTTGCGGGGTTTTGCGGGTTTTGATCTGGAACGCTCTCCGGATATGTTCTTTGTGGGAGGGCTTGTGCTGGAGGCTCTCCAAGGTGGAACGAATTTGCCTGAAGAGACCCTGGAAGCAACGAAAGATGCGTTTGGGGTGCTTGCCCGCACAGACTTGGGCATGGGCGCTGCGCGGCGCCGGCTGAGAGAGACCGCGGTCTTATTGGCGGTCCAAGCCTGGCAAAAGGACAAGACAGGTTTTCCTGCCCAGCCGGAAACAGTGGAAGATCTTTGGCATTGGCTCAGCCCCATGATGGGCTTGGGTTTTGACTTGTGGGAATCAGAGAACCGCTTGTATTTGGTCTTTCTCGGCAGGGATCACACTCCTAAAGATTACTTTGTGGTCGAAGACGGGCGCAGCCGGCAGTGTACGGACGAAGAGAAGGCCCTGTACACGGCGTACCGGCAGGAGGAAGAGATGCGGTTGTATGCGCTGGCTTGCGGGACGCGCTCCCCGGATTCGGCAGTGCGGAGACCTGAGGAATTCCTGGCTTACAGCTCTGCGCAGAAACGCAAGCTTGCCTTGGATCCTCAATTCCCGGCTCCGGTGCGCAACTATTTTGCCATGCTGGAGGTTTTTCAGGGGGAAAACAAGCACGGGGAAAGCGAGATCGTGGTGGTGGAGCGGGCCTTGGTCAGGGCCGCAAAGATTACGAATTGGAAAGGGCGGGCCTCTATTTTGCGAGGCCGGGCGGCCCGTCTCAAGAGATACAAACACGCGTACAAGGTTGCCGAAGCCATGGAAATTCTCCGCAGGGAGCAGAGTGATGTCCTGGCGGCTATGGGGGGCGGGGGCGGGTTTTATGGAATGGGGGCCACTTTGGATCTGCGGCCTTTTGTTGAGGCCGGGGTCGTGCCTGTAAAAGCTTTGAACAATCTGGAAGGCTATTTGCTTGACCAGGGGATCATCTCCGAGGCTGAATTGCAGCAAAGCCGCGAGCGGGACCGGGGGGACGACCAGCAGTTGTTTTTGGAAACCAAATTAGGTGAGGAGATGCTCCGCCTGGGAGAAATCCTGGAAATGGTTTACCAGGACTTCATTTATACGATCACGGTGCAATTGCACGACGCTCAATACTTGGGCGGCCAGATCGCGGGTATGACGGCAGGGGAGCTGGTTGGAGCTCTCAAGAGCAAAGAAATCGACTTCAGGACAGTTGATTGGTCTCCGAGAATCCAAGCGCTCCTTGCACGTTTGGATATAACCAGGGATTCCCCGACGCATCGCCTGACCTGGGCCCTGTTGGATCAGGGGCCTGAGGCCATGCGTGCGGCCATGGGCCAGTATGTGGTGGGTTCAGTGACGGTGTCGGATGACGGCGGTTCCACAGGCAAGCTCGCGCGGGCCCTGGCTTGGTGGTTTGGGGAACGCATGAAGCGCGGGGACCGGGAGCACGCCAAGGTGGGGGTTGCCAGGCGTGTGGTCCGAAGTCTGGAAAGTAAGCGCAGCAACGGGTTGCAGGTGTCTTTTCAGGAACATCTTATGCGGGATTTGAGGATTGTGCGCGAGGAAGGGGTTGCCCCTTGGGTGGATGGAGAAAATCCGCCTTTTCCCCTGGACGAGGATCCGCTCTTGGCGCTTTGGATTTCTGACTCATTGGAATCCGCGCGGGCCGTTGATGAGGGGATTATGGAGCTGGCTCGGGACTTTCCGGAGGAGTTGCCCGGCTTGCTCGGGACTCCCCACAGCAACCGGAATCTGTTGGGGGTGGGTATGAGCCTTTTCATGGGCTACTACACCACAGAACAGCTCAGAGAGAATTTGGAACTCATTGCTTGCGGGCAAAAGACCCGGCAGCAGGTGCGTATGGAACTCATGGGTGCGCGTGAGGATGGCGAAGCGGCTTATGGGGTAGACGCCCCCGGAATCCATCCGGCGCAGGCCACTTTGGCGCGTTTGGTCAGAAAGGTCGCGATGAATACCGCGCATGAGGTGGATATTCTGAATGCTGCGGAGGGCGGGGCATTGGTTACTGCCCTGACGGATAAACTGAGCGCGGCTTCTGCGGAACGCTTGAGAGTCTGGCTCAAGGAGCGGGGTTTACCTGAAGACACCTATGTCGAGGTGCGCGGGCCGAACGGACATCCTGTGATCAATATGGGAATTCTTGTTGGAGAAAATATCTGGGAAATGATATCACGCGATGCCTTGGAGCAGGACCCGGTGTTGAAATTGGAAAATGCAGCGGGGGAGCCGGTTCGCGTGGGGCCTTCGATGGTAATCGAGGCGGGGCTGGATTTGCGCCCGGATTCAAATCTATTGCATCAACTCAGGAGACCCAGGGGAAACCCTGAGGTGATCGAGGCCATTGAAAGAGCCCAAATGGATATTTGGGTTCCGGGGAGTATCAACACTTCAATCCTTGCAAACCTCAACCGGGAATCCGCAGAAGCTCATTTCGCAAAGGCTGCCGCTGCAAAAGAGTTCGACCCTTCAGGTTTGGAATCACGGCCGGCTGTGACTATCGAAAATTTGGTGCACAGCAAGGAGTCCGGAGTGTTGTCTGTGACGGAGCGCTTGGCGAGAAAGGTCGCGGGCGCTGCCTTGGCCCGGGGCACCCGGACTGCCGGGGTGGAAGAACTTTTCAATGTGGTGATCGTGAATCGTACCTTTGCGAGAGAAGTCGATGCATTCTTTGCACAGGATTCCGGGAGATGGTCCGGAGAGTACGCGTCCCCCACTGAGGATTCCGGCGAGGCTGCGGAATGGGTTGACTTGTACGGAGACGCGGCTGACGGAGAGCGTAAAGGCCACGTGTTCAGGGTGAACCCCCATATTCGTTTTTTGAGAGAACTTGCGATGGTGAAGAAGGATCCATATCAGGCCCGGGTGCGGATTGAAGCCTCTCGCCTTGAAGCTTTGAGGAAGTTCTTGGCAGAGCACCCCCACTGTTTTGAGGAATGGGATTTGGAACCCGGAGGCCGGGAGTGGAGAGTTTTGCTTTTGGGGTACCAACCCGACAAAGGACAAATGGGCTTAGTGTATATCACCGATGAAGAAAAGAGAGATCTGGAGGCGAGGGGTGTGCGGGTGATTGAGGAATGCCTTGCAACGCCGATCCTCCGTGAACTGAGCTCCGCGGGCGAGACCCAGCGCCGATGGGTTTGCGGGAACGGATTTGTGGGAACCACCAAGGCCCTCTACGAGGCGAGGCATCCGGAAGTGACTTTGGCCAAGGAGCGGCAGACCCTTTTGCAAGGGCATGTGAATCTCCGGAATCAGGAAGAGTTGCGGCGGCTCGCCCCGAACTCCATGCGGATTCTCGAGCAGGCCGTGGCGCATTTTTCCGATCGGAACGTTCAGATTCACACAGGAGAGTACGAGCAAACATTGGCTGTTTACGATGCGGATACCAACCAAGTGTATTTGTATGTGAATCCGGCCCAGCCCTTTTATGAGCAAGGGGGACTGGTGCAGCAGCTGGAGCAGGTCCTCCAGGATCCTCAGCCGGTTGCGGATTTCTCAGAAAGGCTTCCTGTTTTCCTCCAAACGGGGCAGGATCTTCCCAATGCGCGGGCCCAGGCCTTGGGGCGGTTTTTGCTTTATCCGTCCGTGTCTTCGAGGATCACACCGGAGGTACTCAAGAGTCTTCCCGGACACCAACAGGCCAACATGGAGACCTTGGCGAGTCACAGACCCAGCCAAGGGATCTTCTCGGATTTGGATGAAACCTTATCGCGCACAAACGATCCGCTTTCGGACTGGATATTGGAGGCCATGAGAGCATGGGTCTTGGAAGCGCGGGACGCCCATTCCCTGCGCAACGAGAAACGGCGTCTCACAGTGGTGACCAATCAAGCCTGGAATCGCGCGCACACGCGGGGCCTGGGGCGTGTCCCCGCAACGCTGAGTCCTTACTATGCGGTGGAGGCTTCGGCAGGCGTGCATTCGGATCCGAGATACTTGAGAAGAAAGCAGGCCATTCAGCTGATCAAGGAGGTCTGGGAGGAATTTCAGGACCGATACCTCGGAAAGATTTTGCTTCGGAACGGTAATCCTTTGGAATTGGAAGAAGGGGTGAGCCTGCACATCGATTACCGGGACGGGGATAAAAATACGGGCGAGATTGTGGCCTTTGATCTTGAGCTGGAGTATTTGCCGCCGGAAGCGGAAGCAACCGCTAGACAACACTTTGATCATCTCAGAGATGAACTTGCTGGGGCCCTTCAGGCCAAGTTGAGCGCTGCGATGGGAGAGAAAGAATTTGACGGCAGACCCGTGATCCGGACCGGCCGGGGTTCTGTGTCCTGGCTGGGGATTAAGCGGGATGGCATGAGTATCCACGAGCGCGAATTGGAGATGGATCCAAAGGATCGATTGGTGATAGACGATACCACAAACGCTAACGTGGCCACAGCCGTGCAAGATGTGCAACAACGCGGCGGAAATGTGGTGAGTTACGACCGGCACAATCCGGACTTGGGTGACCGGGTACTCCAGATGGTGGGCGAGGATGAGAGTCCTTTTAGGGAGACGGACGATCCGGACTACGGCCCGAGACTGACCCACATGATCTTATGGCAGGAGGCAGCCAAGCTGCGGGCGCTGCGGCGATTGGGCGGGGATTGGGAATCCGTGCTTCGGTTCTTGGAGGAGCAGGTGGGTGCTACCGGAAACTCTTTGCCGGAAGTCCTCCTGATTGATTTGTGGAAGACGAGGCGAGCCCGGGTGACCCAGAATGAAATTGATGCAGCTGAGTTGGGGAACCGGGTTCAGTTGGAAGACGGAGCAGAGCTGGAAGTGGAATTGCTCAACGGCGAAGAATTGGGTCAAGCTTTGGTCCGAATTTTCACGCCCGCTGAATCCGCTGCCGGGCAGGGTCTTGTCCGTATCCGCGGCAAGGTCTTTTTGGAGAGCGGGGTGCGCGTTGCGGGTCACGGCGTTGCGCTCGAAAACGTGATTCTGTTGGACAATGTGCGCGTGGAAGACGGGGTTCAGCTTGCAAACCGCTTTGTTTATGGAGTGGAAGTCTTGTCCGGGGCTGTGCAGCAGGCCTTGGCTGAGTTAGAATTGCCGGCACTGCCGGGGCTGGTTTCAGAATCTGCGTTGGGTAGCTTAGAGCTTATTCAGTCGTCGATCTAGTTGAAATTCCATATGACAAGGTCAAGGAGACCATAGTTTTGTTTCAACGATTTATCCACAGCGCTTGGGGGAGAAGAGCAGCAACGCTTGCGTTCGGGCTGATTGCGTCTGCAGGACTCTGCCTGGTTCCCTCCGATGCCAAAACCTCCGACACAGAATCGCCTGTTTCCGTTCCGCAGGAATACGGCCGCGTTGCGCAGTCTACCCCAGTGGAAGGCGCCGTAAGCACGGTTTTCCTGGTGCAAGATCTGCACGCTCATCCCGAGGCCCAGCAGCATATCGCCCAACTCCTTCAGTATTGGCACCAGGAAACCGGCCTGCCGCTCGTGCTTTCCGAAGGCTCCTGCGGGCCTGTGGACACCAGCCGGGTCGCCTCCTTTCCGCTGAAAGCAATCCGGGAGCGCTTTGCCCGGGTTTTACTCGACCAAGGGGAGCTTACGGGCGAAGAGTACCTCGCCATTGTGGAAGCCCCGGGGGGCATGGAATTCCGGGGTGTGGAAGACCCGGATCTGTATTGGCAGAGCCAGCTTGCCTGGTGGGTGCACCTGAAAGCCCAGGAAGCCGGTGCCAAGTCCTTAGAAGACATGGACAAGGTCGTGGGCGGGCTCAAAGAAAAGATTCTTCCTCCGGAGTTTATTGAGCTCTCTCAGTTTCATGATCAGTTTGCCCGGGGAGAACTTCAGCTTCTGGAGTGGACGGATTATTTATGGAAGGCCGCCGATATTTTGAAGGGTGACTTGGGAGCGGAGTATCCGCAGTTGGCCGCTCTGCGGCAGACATCGGGTCTGGAAAAGGAGATGCCTCTGGAGGCGCGCCAGGATCCCCGGGCTTTTGTGCAATCCCTTATTGGGGAAGCGCAGAAGACTAAGACTGCAGAATCCGTGGAACGGGTGCAGGAGTACGCGGAATATATCCGGGCTCTGGGAACGTTGAATGCGCAGCGCGTGATTGTGGAAATAAACGAGCTTTTTGCGCGTGTGAGGAGCGCATTGGCCGCGGACGCGGAAGCGCAGGCGGTGCTGGAACTGTCCGATTACTGTTCCAGCGTGCGCAAACTTTTTGAGCTGGCGCTGACCACAGAGGATTGGATTCAGTATCAGGAAATGGATGCGGCTTCCGTGATGGAGGTTTTGGGAATTCTGGCCAAGGCCCAGGGCCGGCGTTTTGAGCAGCGGGCCGAACGCGCCGTAAAGAGCCTTGAAAAGCATTTGGTGGAATACGGCCCTGCATTGGAAGCTTTTTATCGTACGGCGGAAGCGCGCGATCAGCACATGTTTGAAGAGGCCAGAAAGCGCATCGGAGAAACCAAAACGCCGGTTGCAGTCTTGGTGGCCGGAGGCTTCCACACCCAGGGGTTGGCAGCCCGCTTTGAAAAAGCGGGAATCTCCACTGTGGTCATCACCCCGGCAGTCAGAACGGAAATCAATGAATCCCGCTATTACCGCCTTATGCAAGGGCAGCGGGCCTCTGTGCAGGACTTGTTGGCGCGCGCCCATCAGCTCTCTCCCACAGCGCATTCTCACCGGTTGGCCGCGCCCTTTGGACAGCTTCAGCCTCTGCTTGTGGACCGGGCCGTGGCCCTGCTCCAGGATCCGGCGTCTGCCGGAGAAATGCTCGATTGGCTGAGCCCCGGGCTGCTCGCGCAGATCGAGGAGGAGTTGCGCGGTCTCGCTTCTGCGGCCGGGTTTGAGGCAGGTGTGGAGCCGCGTCTGATGCAGTTTTTCTCGGACTTGGTTGTGGCAGAGTGGGAGTCTTTTGAGAATCGGGATGGCGAATGGAAAGCATTGTATGGATCGGAGCGTCCGGAGAGTGTGGAGGCGCTTTGGGCTTTGATGGGGGACGCGGGCGGGCGGGTGCTTCCTTGGATGCCTCTGCAAAGGAGGCCGCTCACCTTGGATGAAATTGAAATACTCCAGGGCCGGCAAAACAGCGCAGCGGATTGGTCCCAGGTGTGGGTGGCTCCCGAGTTTGATCTCGGAAGCGGGGCCGCTCAGCTCACCAACAACTATTTTGACGGTCCTGTGTATTTGGGTGCGGGTGCCCGGATTTCAGGATCTGTCATCGGAAATTCTGTGATCGGAGACAATGCCAAAGTCCATTTCGCGGAATTGGAGTACGTGCTTGCGGGCCGAGACTTGAATGTGGAGAAGTCCCTTATCCGGGGTGCAGCCGGTCTATTTACAAAGGATGAAACCGCCAATTTTGTGAGCATTGGGGATCAAGTGACGATTTCAGATCAGTCTCAGGTTTATTCTTTTGGATTCCGGAAGGGACAGAGTCTTTATCCTGATTTGCCCGGGGCCATGCAGCCCGGAACAGCCACAATAATTGAAACCGGTGTGACTTTGCTGAATACCTATGTCAACAACAGCCACATCATGGCGGATACTGCGGCTGTGGATGCTTATGTGGAGCTGGCCACTCTTTTGGAGAAGACGCAAATGTATCCGGGTTCCAGAGCGGTGCTCGGAATCTACGGGGGGATTATCGCGGATGACCAATTGGGCTTTGGAAGCGGCGCGGACATCCTCGGGGCACCCACACAGTATGCTTTGTCGCCTCGCCTGAGCTTTTTTGCGGGAGTCGCTCTTCCCTATACAGAAGTAGAGATGGGAGATGGAAAACAGCGAGTCGATCATCCCACTCCGGTTTGGATTTCGCCGGGCCATATTACAGCCAATTGGACCGGGGCTGAGGGAGAGTCCTATGGAGATGTGTTCTACGAGCCCTATATTTGGGTGGGATCCCGCTCGAATATTTACACGCTTAAGGGCCGGCCCCGGAATTGGGACGATATCCGGTCCAGGAGCGATCTGACAGTTCTGCGTTTTGGATCGCGGCATTTCGGAGAAATGGTGGGTTCTGAAGCGCCGGAATTCAGCAAAACCTATGGGATGAGCAAGACACAATGGGATATTGCGGGCGGGGTCCTGGACGAAGACTGGATTCTGGGAATGATTGCCGAAGACCAGGAGCGCCTGCAGCTTCGTGGTGAAAACTGGGATGAGCGGCATGCGCGGCGTTTTTGGCAGGCCTTTAACGACGGCTTTTGGCGCACGGCAGAGTTAATCGAAAAGGAAATGCGCTATGCGCAATTCCAAGCCCGCGGAGAGGTGTCTCTGGAGCGGATTGCTCAGAATCAGGGGATGCAAAAGCTGTTTGAAGGTCTGCAGGCCTATGCGGAAGTCTTGGGGCTGGAGATAGAGGCGGATGCGGTCCGGCTGCTGGACTTTGTCCAGAAAGGTGGACACAGGGCCCTCAAGGCCGAGTACCCAAGTTTCAAGTATTTTTGGCAGGACGGAGAGTTTGTCAACAACGCACTCCAAAGGCGTTTGGAAGAGCCGATTGCTCCATGGCGGGTGCAGAGCCTGCAGGAGACCGTGAGCGACTTGGAAGAGACTGCAGAGACCCAGGAGCTTCAGCTTTTGTTCAATTCCCTCAGAACCAACGGAGCCCAGGAAAGCATCGGCAAAGCGCTGAGCGAGCGCAGCGTGCTTCGCGAAGCCGGAAGGGATCCGGGTGCATTTAAGTTGGATCACCGGGAGCTTTCAGAAAGCAGTATTCAAGAGCACATTAACAAGATGGCGCGCCAAGGAATCGAATTCAGACTTTTGTCGTCTGGCGAAATTGAAAAGCTTCGAGACTTAGCAGGATATATTGTGGAGCCGGGCACGCAAATTTGGGTGGATCATTTGTTTCAATTGCCGGCGCAGGGGTTGGAGAGCGGCGAGATCCGGCTCTCAGGCGATATTCTCTTGGCAGGGAGCACTGTGTTGCTTCCTAATACCCGGATTCACTCCAGTATTGTGGTCAATAGTACGGTCCAGGGGGAGATTATTCAGTCCAGAATTGTGGACCATAAATCCGGGAACCAGAAACTCTCAGCCCGTTTTTGCAGCATGCAGAATACCTTGGGCGGGGGACGGGTGGCTTTTTCCCACGTGGAAGGCGCGGATACAAGTCTGGATCGGAGAGTGGAAATCGAGGAGGACGCAGTGGTGGAAATGGCGTTGCTCTTAACCCGGGGCCGCAAGAACCCTCAGCCACTGATTCCCGTCACAGGAGAAATACTGCCTGCCAATCTGCCGATATCGGACTCTTGGCGTCAAGCCATCTTGAGTGCCGTACAGCAGACAGGTGAGGAAGTGCTGGAATCCGAATTGCCGGATTCCCCGGAAATTTACCTCAATGGCACCGGAAGTCTGGAACGTTCCGGGACTCGTGTCTTGCGCACCACAGTGAAGGCAGGCGCCCAGGTGCGCGGAGTTTTGTCGCAGGAGGGGATCGTGGACACAGTCCTGGGGCCTCAATCAGTGGCCAAGCGTGTCCGGGCGCTCAAAGATTCCACGCTGCACGGAGAAGCACGTTTTGGCGCGTCCATGAAGAGGAGTTTTGTGGCAGCATATTCGGTTTTTGGGGGCCGGGTGATGAATGATTCCCTTCAGGCTCAGCGCTCAGCCAACGGGCATACGATATCAGACCTGGAAGCAGGCATTATCACCCTGACACACAGTGTGCTTTTCTTCCCCGCGGGGCATTATCCTCCGCGGTCCTTTCTCAATAATCCGGATCAAGTCAAGGAGGTGATTGAGGGCGACGGAGGGATCTATGTGGTGGCTTCCTTGGGGGGCTTTTCTTTGGCCAATGTGGGCGGGGGCGCCAAGCAGCAGCCAGGAGGCTTTCCCACCCTCTTGGATTTCATTGCTTTTCTGCAGATTGGAATCGGGCACTTGCCTGTGAATGGGGCCATTGTCGGGCCCGGCGCATTTATCGGCAAAGACACCTTTGAAGACTACGAAGTCATTCTGCCCTTCAGCCGCAATTCGGACCGGGCCTCCGGCTTGGGTTATGTGCTGAACCAGTTGCATGGGGAGCACCGGCAGCGATTGGTGCGGGGTTTCCACGAGCTCTTGGCTCAGGGGCTTCCCGCAGAAATTTATTTTGAAGGATGGCTCAATCTGCTCGAAAAGGAGTTGCAAAGAAGAAGTGCGATGCTGGGGAATCCGGCTGAAAATACCCAAAGAAATACGCTCAGGATCATTCTCAGTGCGCTACGGGAGATTGAGGAGTGGAGGCGGATCCGGCCCTTTGAATCGCAGCAAATAGGGGAGGGTGCCCGCCGCTGGCAGAGTCCTTGGCGTTTGGTGCAGTTCGAGGATTTAAGAGGGCGCGTGGTGTATGAGTGGGTGAGCGACCGATTCAGTTTTGATCCAGAGAAGAAACAGGTGGGTTTTGGGGAGCCCAGAGCCTGGCCAGAGGTGGATCCGGCTGTGGCCCTCGACCTGGCAGTGACCTTGAGCGTTGGGGATGGCATCACCAAGCAAAGCCCTCAAAATGATCTGGAAGCGTACTTGGTGGATTTGATTCGCTCTGTGGCGGCTGATCTGCCTTCCGGCGCTGTGCGTGTGGAATTACAGCATGTGGAGGGGGCGGTTCCCGGCCTGCGGATGGAATCCCCGGGCGCGGGTGGGCAGGGGCAGATTTTCCTCAACATCGATCTGAGGTCTCCGGTGCCCTTGGTTGACCAGGTCGAGTTTGCCCTTCTGGGAGAGGTTCCGGCGGGTCCGGCTGTGGCTGATTCGGAAACATTTAGGCGTGAGACGGGAAGGGATCCATCCAGGCTTGCGGAGGCCAGGGGTCTTTTGGAAGAATCTCTCTGATACTACGTAAGATACTGAAAATAGATAAGTTATATAAAAATCTAGAAGTCCCGGCCTAAGGGTGGGGCTTTTTTTATGCCTACTTTTAATATTGTATATTTTACTACCTTGTGGTATTCTTTCTTAGTGATATGAATCTCCTTATAGAAAGTTTCACAGGAAGCCGGATGGATTTTCTAGAACAGATTGCCCAAGAGAAGAAGCAACAAGTACAAGTCTTGGCGCAGAGCCTGAGTCTAGACGAGGTTAGAGAACGCGCGTTGGCTGCGGAGCCGGTGCGCGGCTTTCAAAAATCAATTATGAAAGCTGCAAAGCCGGGGCTCATTGCGGAAATAAAAAGAAGGTCGCCCTCGGCCGGAAACCTGCAACCGGATTTGGATCCAGAGAGGCTCGCAAGGACTTATGAGAAGTCCGGGGCTGCGGCGATTTCAGTGCTTACGGATTCGGTTCATTTTGGGGGTTCTCTTGAAACATTATCGCAAGTTCGGGCCAGTGTTTCTTTGCCGGTCTTGAGAAAAGAATTCATCGTGAGCGCTTACCAACTTTATGAAGCCCGGGCCGCCAATGCGGATGCCGCGCTTTTAATCGGTGAGCTGCTTTCCAAAGGGGAGTTGGAGGAGTTCCTCGGGATTGCGCGCGGGATTGGTTTGGACATCCTGGCCGAGGCGCACACGGAAGAGGATTTGAAAAAAGTCGTGGAGGCCGGTGCCGGATTGGTGGGCGTCAATAACCGGGACCTTCGAAACCTGGAGATGGATACCGGGACCTGCGCCAGGCTGTGTTCCTTGATTCCTGCGGATCGGAGTTGGGTGGCGGAGAGCGGGATCCACACGCGGGCCCAGATTGAGGAAGTGCGCGATCTGGGCGCGTGCGCCGTGCTGATCGGAGAGTCGCTGCTCAAAGGTGCTGGGGTCGAGGCGACTGTTGCGGAGCTGTTTGGTTGAGAGTGCCGTTATTGCGAACGGTGCGCGGCCGTCTGTGCGGAACATAGATTGCTTCGCCTGCAGCTCGCAATGACGATCAACGAACTAACGGTGGACTGATGATTCGAGTCAAAATTTGCGGGATTGCCAGAGTGGAAGACGCGATTTGGGCCGTGCGCTGCGGGGCGGATGCCATTGGCATGGTTTTTGCGGAGAGCCCCCGGCGCGTGAATGCCGAAACCGCCATGGCCATTTGCAGGGAATTGGGGCCGCTTGTCGTGCGCGTGGGCGTTTTTGTCAACCAGAGTGTGGATGAGATTTTTGAATTGATCCGCGACTGTTCTTTGGATGCGGTGCAGATGCACCGGGCGACCAGTCCTTATGAAAGAAAATTGCTTCGCAGCCGGGGAATTCGCATTATTCAGGCGACCCGAGTCCGCGGTGAGGAGTTTGTAGACGAGATCAGCCCGCAAGACGCGGATGCAGTTTTGCTGGACACTTACTCTGAGAATATGGCGGGAGGCACGGGCAAGAGTTTTGATTGGTACGTGGCTACGCGAGCTAAGAGCTGGAATGTGCCGCTCATTCTTTCCGGGGGTTTGAGCCCTTACAACGTAAGTGAGGCGATAAGGCAAGTGGCGCCTTATGCCGTGGATGTGTCCAGCGGAGTGGAGGAGTTCCCGGGGCGAAAAGATCCCGGTAAGGTCAAGGAGTTCATTGAACGGGCCAAAAACCTGAGGTGAGGCTATGAATATAGTACTGTTCGCAGATCAAATCCTTTCCGAGCGCGAAAGGAAGACACTGTCCATTCTGGAGGCGATCCGCCGTGACGGACCGCTTTCCCGCGTGGAGATTGCAAAGTTAACCGACCAAAATCTTGTGACCACGTCCAAGTACGTGGCGGATTTGGTTTCCAAGGGCTATGTGCTGGAGAAGGGATTGGATGTATCCAGCGGAGGCCGGCGTCCCGCATTGGTGGAACTCAATGCTTCTGCGGGTTACGCGATTGGGTTGGCGGTTATGCAGACGGGTACCCTCGGCGTGATGATTGATCTGAAGGCCAATGTGGTGACCAAGCTCAAGAAGCCGCCGATTAAGGTAGAACGCGAAGACGACCTGCAACTTCTATACGGCATTGTAGCCGAGCTTATGGAGCAGTCCCGTGTGGATTCTCAGGTAGTGAAGGGCGTGGGCTTAGGGCTTCCGGGCATTTTGGCCCAGGGTCGCAGACTCATCTACAAGAACCTGCTGGAGCAGAAGCTGGGTATCGAGTCCTTTATCGGCTCGAACGTGGCCTACGCCACTTTTGCCGAGAAATGGTTGAGCCTGGATACGCGGCTCAAGGATCTGCTCTATCTGTACGGCGTGGGGACTTGCGGTCTGGTCATCAACGGTCGTGTGTACCGGGGTATCAATTACAATGCCGGCGTCATTGACCGTGTTGAGCAGGTCGACGGCAAAGTGGTGCGCACGTGCGTGGTCCAGGGCGAGGATGTGGAGAAGCTTTCGCAGGCTGCAGCCGAAGGACGGGAAATCGACCCGCAGACGGCCGTTGCCGTGGGCGAGAAGCTGGGCGCCAAGCTCGCGGAGCTGGTGAACTTGCTGACACCTGAGATGATTGTGGTGGGCGGCGGCATGGAGCGCGCGGGCTCGGCCTTGATTGATGCAGCCACACGCGTGATCAAACAGCGTACCTTTGAAGAGACTTCCAGCGGTTTAGAGGTGATCCCCGCCCGCTTGGGCGAGGATGCGGTGGCTTTGGGTGCCGCGGGTTCGGTAGTGCAGCACCTTTTTATCAGCTCGTAGACTGTTTAGCGGCCGCCCACAATTCTTCGAGCTGGTCCGGGGAGAGGTCGTCAAGCTTGCGGCCCTTTTCCTGTGCCGAGCGCTCCATGTGGCGAAAACGCTCGAGGAACTTGGTGTTGGCGCAGCGCAGTTCCGTCTCCGGATCTATTTTGTAGTGGCGGGACAAGTTGACGAGTGTGAAAAACAGGTCGCCGAGCTCTTCTTGAAGATCGCTGAGAGAAGCCTCATCTCGAGCCCGTTCAAACTCTTTGAGTTCCTCCCGGAGCTTTTCGAAAACGGGCCCGGCGGCCGGCCAGTCAAAACCGACTTTGGCGGCGATTTTTTGTATCTCCTTGGCCTGCAACAGAGCCGGGAGACCTGCCGGCACATCATCCATGGCCGATTCGTAGGTGACCCCGCGTTCGGCCTGTTTTATTTTGTGCCAGGACTGCAGGGCCTCATCCACATTGGCGGCTTTTGTCTCTCCGAATACATGCGGGTGGCGGCGCACCAGCTTGGTGTG
>JAFGIU010000001.1 GCA_016929445.1 Candidatus Omnitrophota bacterium | reverse complement strand
TCTTCCTGTCAGGTCCGGCCGCATGCAGTATTATGCAGCAAACCGTATCACGAACCGTATCATTAAGCTCTTTAGTGGTTCTTCTTTATATATCTTTGCATTCCCCAAAGTTAATTAAAGGAGCATCAGGACCTTTATAGGCCACCAGCTCCTTTGTTAACCAAAATCGTAAACAGATTTCACATGAAACAGTAACTAGAATTCTGTCTGGGGTACATCAGACTCCTTAACAGAAATGCGGACTTTGGCAAGCTTCGCGCCGCCCATTCCAAAGAGGCCCCTATTTTCTTCTGCCAAGACTCTGATTTCGACTTGATCACGTCCTACGCCCAACTGCCGCAACCCTTCGTCTATCGCTTCCTTAGCAGTCCGGCCCTCGACCTCAACCATTCTTCTTGGCTCACTCAAGAGCGTCTCCTTCTATGCGTTTGCTCCGACTTTTTGAGCAAAAAGCAGCTGGTTCCCGATCATCACAATCGTGTTGGTGAGCCAGTAGAGTACCAGCCCGGAAGGAAGATTGTAGAACACAAAACCCAGCATCAGGGGGAACCATGTCATCATCTTTTGCATCTGTTGCTGCTGATCCGTGCCCCCTGACCCGATATTTTTCTGGGACAATCGTTGCTGCATCACCATTGCTCCCATCATCATCAACGGAAGCAGATTAACGTACTCTCCCACAATGGGTAAGGCTGCAGGTATTTTCCAAAAATGGTCAGGCGCAGACAGGTCTTTGATCCAGAGAAAACCCGCCCCCCACAACTCAACGGACTGGCCCAGAACTCGATACAGCGCAATGAAAATGGGCATTTGAATAAGCAAAGGCAAACAACCTCCCATCGGATTGACCCGGTGTTCCTTATATAGGGCCATCATCTCCTTACTCATCCGCTCGGGGCTTTCCTTGTACTTGGTCCGGATCCCCTCGATCAGCGGCTGGATCTGCTGCATTTTCCGCATGGAGCTCAGACTCTTCAGACTGAGCGGAGCCAAAATAATGTTCACCATAATCGTGAGAACAATAATGGCGACACCGTAGTTCTTAAATACTCTTTCCAGGCTCCCAAGAATCCAGCGCAAGGCCTTGGCCAAGCGGCCAAAAACCCCGCTATCGATCATTCCTTGAAAGTCAGGGCTCACGGCTCCCAGGCTTTGCAGTTCATAAGGGCCGATATACATTAAGTTTGCAATACTTATCGTTTCACCACCATCCAACACAATATCATCAACGAGCTCCCACACACGAAGATCTTCTCTCCCACGCCCTTCTGCCCGCCAGCGCATCCCATCCTTGAGTTGACTTTCTTTCCAGGCCACAACAAAGTACTTGTTGGCCATGCCCACCCAACTCACCTCTTCGGACCACCCCTTCTCCAAGTTCTTGCTCAGCTTCACCTTCTGACCTTCGACAGAATCTCCCACCCGCAGCTGTGTATAATGCTGGTCTCTCTTACCGTCCAAAACAAGACCGGCCAGGGCCAGCCGCTGTACGGAAACCCTCTTCGCGTCTTGCCCTGTATTCCGGATGCTCCACTCCACCCGCATACCATACGGCATAAGCTGAGGATCCGCCTGCCACCTGGCCTGCACATGAATCTCTCCTACAGGCGCATAGTCCAGCAGGACTTGATTCTCACCAACCCTTGGGGCTTGGCGCAGCACAAGGGATTCCTCATTCAAGCTCATTGCTCCCGGACCCGGCATACCGCGCTTCACCGCCAGCACCTCCACTAAACCCTCTCCCTCACGCTTCTCGTATTCTGACATCTCTATTACTTTAATAAACCCATAGGTCTTATCAAAATAGACCTTCAGTTGGGGGCCCGGCCAAACCGTATCATCTTCGTTGTAACCCGTTGTAAACACGTCGTCTTCTGCTTTTGGCGCCTTGGACTTATCCACAGGGTGTTCCATTTCGGAATAGCTGGCGCCTTGATCCCCAAGGCCCTTCTCAGTCCTGGGCGCAGGGCTCTGTTCGGCAGGAATGAATTGTTGCAAGTAAAAGCGGTATCCCACAAGAACCGCAAGGGAGAGAACGATTGCAAGAAAAAGTCTGGGTTGCTTCATGGACGTGTCTTCCTATGGGCCGGCGAGGGCACAGGGTCAACCCCTCCGGGATGGAGAGGGTGGCACCTGGCAACACGCCAAAGGGTCAGGCCAAGGCCCTTGATAAGCCCCTTTTGGGCAAGAGCTTCCCGACAGTACTCGGAACACGTTGGGTGGAATCGACAGTGCGGGCCCAGCAGCGGACGAACCAAAATCTGGTAGCCCCGTACTATAGCCCGCAAGAAATCAGCGGGGCAGGGGAGACTTAACTGCTTGTCCAATAAGGGCTTGCATTTCATATCTTAATCTCCCCCAAGCAAGGTCCCCGTCTCCCCGATACAGAAAGACAAGGGAAGCCCCTTCCAAAGGGACTCCATCCAGACGCAGGATCTCCTTCAGTCTGCGACGGAGCCGATTACGCTCCACACTAGCGGAAACCCTCCGTTTGGGAATCACGAAGACAGGGGGTATTGTGCGATCGCCCGCTTCTTGGCAAAGCACTAAGGTCAAGGTAGGACTCTCGAATCGCTCGCCTTCGCGCAAAATCCGCGACACCTCCGCCCCCAAGCGAGTTCGAGCGCGACGTCTTGAGCCACGGCGAGAAGGCCTCTTGCCGGTCATACACCCAGGCGCGCTCTCCCTTTGCGACGGCGCGACGCCAAAACCAAACGGCCTCCGCGACTCGCCATCCGCAGCCGGAATCCGTGGCTTCGCTTTCTTTTCAAGATAGATATGGTCTTCAGGTTCTTTTTCATAATCCGGACATTATATCTATGCGCCCCAGCGGAGTCAATCGAGCATTGCCCCTTGCCTTGTATCAAAGCCCCTTGCTATACTACCTAGCACCCCTGGCCATCCCAGGCTTTCTGTGGAAACTCTGTGGATACTGTGGATAAGGGCCTTGGGAATACCTGGAATAAGCCAGGGGGGTCGCTCCTTTTAACCTGTTACCTACAATAGGGTTGTGTGGGATCCAGGTTATACTAGCTCTCCTGGGATAACCGGTGGATAACCTCTAGATATCATGACCACATCCGAGCTTTGGGAGAAATCTTTAGCCCTCTTGGGCAATAGCATCGGGGACCGAAACCTCCAGACTTGGTTCGGCCCGACACGGCTCCACAGCTGGACGGACGCCGGCGTCACGATTGCAGTCCCCAATCAGTTCCTGAGGGATTGGCTGGAAGATCACTACACGGAGGCCTTGGAAAAGGCCTGCACCACGGTGGCAGGAACCGTGATGGATGTCGAGTTTGTCACCTCTCCGGAGATTCAGGCCCCACGCGCTGTAGAAAAAAATCAATCTCTCCACGCACCTCCCTTGCAGACGCACCCACAGACAACCTATTCAGGACAACAAACCCGGCGAACAGAACGTCCCTTAAACGAAAAGTATGCCTTTGACAATTTTGTCGTGGGCCCAAGCAACCGATTTGCCCATGCGGCTTGCATGGCCATTGCCGAATCTCCGGGACGCGCGTATAACCCGCTTTTTCTGTACGGGGGCGTGGGCCTGGGCAAAACGCACTTGATGCAAGCAATCGGCAATTATCTTTTGGAGAGGGATCCGCAAACACGCGTTCTGTATATGTCGGGGGAGGAGTTTACGAACGAACTCATCAAGGCCATTCAGCACCGGTCCACCGAAGCCTTTCGCAATAAGTACCGCTCAGTGGATGTGCTGCTCGTGGATGATATCCAATTCATCGCGGGCAAAGAATCCACTCAAGAAGAGTTCTTTCATACGTTTAACGCTCTGTACGACGCGCACAAGCAGATCGTGATGTCGAGCGACCGCTCGCCCAAACAGATTCCGTCCCTGGAGGACCGCCTGGTCTCCCGCTTTGAGTGGGGCCTGGTTACGGATATTCAGCCCCCGGACATTGAAACGCGTATCGCCATTATGGGGAAAAAGTCCCAGGCAGAGGGGATCGAGCTGCCCCCGGATGTCATCCACTTCATTGCCGAACGAATCACAGCCAATATCCGTGAACTCGAAGGGGCTTTAATCCGGGTCGTGGCCTACTCCACGCTTATTAATAGAGAGGTAAGCATCCCTCTTGTGGAGGAGGTCCTGCGGGACACAATCAACAACGAACAGCGCAGGATCAGCGTGGATGCCATTCAAAAGAAGGTCGCAGACCATTTTGATATCCGGCTCTCGGACATGAAATCCCGGAAACGCACGCGAGCCGTAGCTTACCCGCGACAAATCGCAATGTATTTATGCAGGGAAATGACAGACTTTTCGCTCCCTGAGATTGGGGAGTTCTTTGGCGGCAAAGATCACACGACCGTAATGCACGCCTACGGCAAGATTCAAAAAGAGATCGCAGCAACGACACAGGTGAGGAACCTTGTGGATAGATTGCGCAATGAGATCCTCAAGCCGTCTCTGTAGTGTGGAGAACCCGCGAAACCGAACCGTATCACAGTCCGTGATACGGAATACTGGGGACTCCCGGGACGAATGCTCCACAGGGTTGTTCACACGACAACACCGTTGCATTATCATCGTTTATGGCTTTGTTCAAGGAATCCCCAGCCCTATTACGATGACTATGGGTTTTATTTAATTAAATACGTATAACCGGAGGGGAAAACGCATGCGTGTTGAAATCGAAAAAGAGGACTTGCTCAACGCAAGCCTGACAATTCAGTCGGCCATCTCGACACGAACCACTTTGCCCATCCTGGCGAATGTGCTGGTAGAGACCCAGAGCTCCGGCTTGACTCTGACGGCTACGGATCTGGATATCGGGATCTGCGCGACTGTTTGCGCCAACGTTTTGGACGAAGGATCCCTCACAATTCCGGCGCGTAAGTTCGGGGAGATTATCAAAGCCTTGCCGCCCGGAAAGGTTTTGTTGGCAGCCCGGAAAAATAATAGTTTTACAATCGAAAGCGGTCAAAGTGTATGCAGGCTTCTAGGAATTCCAAAGGAAGAGTTTCCAAAGATTCCGGAGTTGGAAAACGCGGCCGAAGTGCGGATGAATGCCTCGCGGCTAAAGGAACTGGTTGCTCTAACGTCAATCGCCATGTCTCACGACGAGACGCGCTATGTCTTGAATGGTATTCTATTAGAACTCCGCGGGAAAGAATTGAGGCTGGTTGCCACCGATGGCCGCCGGATGGCGCTGGTTCGCGAAGAACTCGAAAAGCCCTTCAAAGATAGTAAGAGAGTAATTATCCCGGTCAAAGCGGTGAATGAACTCTCACGTATGCTGGGAGAATGCGAAACCGTAGGGATTCGTTTTGCAGAGGGTCAAATTGGTTTCTGGAGTGAGAATACGTCCATTGTTGCCCGGCTGGTAGATGGCGAGTTTCCAGACTATGAGAAAGTTGTTCCTCCGGAAGCGAAGCAAAAAGTCACGGTAAATACGGAGAATTTTCTCTCCGCCGTGCGCCGGGCAAGTGTTTTCACCACACCCGATTCCCAATCTGTGCGAATCGAGGTGCGAAGTGACCGGTTGATTCTTTTGAAGAATACTCCGAGTCTAGGCGAGTTGAGAGAAGAGATTGCCGCAGAGTATGCGGGGGGCGAATTTTCGATCGGATTTAATCCCGGATATCTTATCGATGTTTTGAAGAACATTAAAGACGAGACATTGGAATTGGAATTAGTGGCTTCGGATAAGCCGGGGGTGATTCGTCTAGAGGACCGATACGTTTATATCGTATTACCTATGCAACTGAGTTGAGTGGCGGAGTGAGCGAAGCCGGCGCGTTATCCACAGTTGTTTCACAGGTGTTGAAGAGTATTCGTCAACGCCAAGGCGAAATCAGCCAACAAGACTGGCCTCGAATCGCGGGCAAGCAAATTTCAAACCACACAAAGAGCCTGGGCCTGAAAGATGGGGTGCTAACCATCATCGTAGATCACCCTGCGTGGGCCCAGCAGATTGCCGAAAGAAAAAAGAGACTGCTTGATCGCTGGAACGAGCAGGTCCCGGGGGCTCCGGTAAACGACCTGAGTGTTCGAGTGGGAGATAGATAATGGGTAAAAAGAAAGCTGCTGAGACTAAAGCCGGATCCAAATATGACGCTACCAATATCCAGGTGCTTGAGGGGATAGAGGCAGTTCGTAAACGACCGGCCATGTATATTGGCGATACTTCTGTGAGAGGGCTTCATCACTGTGTTTACGAGGTTGTGGACAATAGTGTGGACGAAGCCATGGGCGGGCACGCGCAGAATATAAATCTTGTGATTCACCAGAATGGCAGTATCACCATTACAGATGACGGGCGCGGCATTCCTGTGGATATTCATAAGTCCATGAAGAAGCCGGCCGTTGAGGTCGTTCTGACCACACTGCACGCGGGCGGCAAGTTTGACGGCGCTTCGTACAAAGTGTCCGGGGGCTTGCATGGAGTGGGGGTGTCTGTTGTTAACGCGCTTTCCGAATGGCTCGAGGTGGAAGTGAGCCGGGAAGGTAATGTCTACCATCAGCGATACGAAAAGGGTAAGGCAGTAAGTGCGCTTACGAAGGTCGGCAAATCCAGACAATCCGGTACAAGCATCACCTTTCTTCCGGACGCAAAAATTTTTGAGCAAACCACAGAATTCAGTTTTGACACACTCTGCAACCGTCTGAGAGAACTCGCCTTTCTAAACAAGGGCCTACGCATCACCATGGAGGACGAGCGCTCCGACAAGAACGTGGAGTTCAAGTTCGAAGGCGGCATTGTCGAGTTTGTCAATCATTTGAACAAGAACAAGAATCCTCTGCATCGCAAGGTGATTTATCTCCAAAAGGAGAAAGATAATGTCATTATTGAGATCGCCCTTCAATACAATGATACGTATGCAGAGAATATTTTCAGTTTTGCCAATAACATCAATACGATCGAAGGCGGGACACATCTCTCGGGGTTTAAGTCGGCGCTCACCCGTGTGATCAATCAATACGCAAAACAGAAAAAGGCTGCCAAGGACAAAGCCGCTTCGATTTCCGGCGAGGACGTGCGCGAAGGCCTTACGGGAGTGATCAGCGTTAAGCTCCCGCAGCCGCAGTTTGAAGGCCAAACAAAAACGAAGTTGGGCAACAGCGAAGTCGAAGGGATTGTTGCTTCGTTAACCATTGAAATTCTGGGCTCGTTCTTCGAGGAAAACCCCTCCGTAGGAAATGCCATTGCGAACAAAGCAATTATGGCCTCTCGCGCCAGAGAGGCGGCGCGCCACGCGCGGGATCTGACGCGGCGTAAATCAGCGTTGGATTCGGGAAGCCTGCCGGGCAAGCTGGCGGACTGTTCCGAAAAGGATGCGGCCCTATGCGAAGTCTATCTGGTCGAGGGGGATTCGGCCGGAGGCTCTGCAAAGCAGGGAAGAGACCGGCGATTCCAGGCGATCCTGCCGCTAAAAGGAAAGATTTTGAATGTGGAACGCGCACGTCTGGACAAGATTCTGAGCAACGAGGAAATCCGCACCATCATCTCGGCCTTAGGCACGGGGGTGGGGCAGGACTTCGACTTGGAAAAGCTGCGTTACCATAAGATCATTCTAATGTGTGATGCCGATGTGGATGGATCGCATATCCGGACACTGCTGTTAACCTTCCTGTTCCGTCAAATGCCGGCTTTGGTCGAAATGGAACATGTCTACATCGCCCAACCGCCTCTTTACAAAATCAAGAGGGGCAAGCGCGAGGAGTATATACAAACAGAAGGGCAGATGAGTGGTCTTCTCTTGGATCTTGGGTGTGAAGATCACGAACTGACTGTTAAGGTCGGGAAGACCCGCAAGAGTTACAAAGGCCAGGAGCTGTTGGACCTGATGCATTTTGCGACTGATTTGGAGCGTTTGGCCTCCGCGGTGGAAAAGCGTGGAGTGTCGTTGGAAAAGTATCTCGTACAGCGGGAACGCAAGACAGGCCGGCTTCCGCGATTTTTAGTGCGTCGTGAGGAGGAAGAAAAGTTCATCTACGATGACGAAGGTTTAGCGAAGTACCTTGCAGAATCCAAGGGCGAGGGAGAAGAAGAAATCCAGGTGACGGGTTTAAGAGCTGCGGGCGGAACGGATGTTCTTCGATTTTTCGGATCCAACGAGATTGAGGAAGTGGTCAACAAACTGGATAAGCTGGGGATAGATGTGCAGTCAGGCGCCTTTTCATCCGAGGATTCCAATCACGTCTTTGTCTTTGCGAACGGCAACGACTCCCAGGAAGTGCCGAACCTAAAACAGCTTGTGATCCGTGTTCGGGAGCTGGGGCGCAAAGGAATGCATATCCAGCGTTACAAAGGTTTGGGTGAGATGAATCCGGAACAACTCTGGACAACCACCATGGATCCGGAAAAACGCACAATTCTAAAGGTGACGATGGAAGACGCGGTTCAGGCAGACGAAATGTTTACCGTTCTCATGGGGAGTGAGGTTGAGTCACGGCGTAAGTTCATCGAAGAACACGCTCCCGAAGTAAAGAATTTGGACATCTAAAATGTACACACGCAACGAAAAAATCATTCCAATTTATATCGAAGACGAAATGCGGGACTCGTATATTACGTATGCCATGAGTGTGATTGTCGGCCGTGCGCTGCCCGATGTGCGTGATGGTCTTAAACCGGTACACCGGCGTATTCTTTACGCGATGAAGGAACTGGCTCTCGAGGCCAACAAACCCTACAAGAAGAGCGCGCGTATTGTCGGTGAGGTTTTGGGTAAATACCACCCACACGGTGATTCCGCCGTATACGATGCGCTCGTGCGTATGGTTCAAGATTTCTCATTGCGTTACCCGCTTGTGGACGGCCAGGGAAACTTCGGTTCTATTGACGGAGACTCTGCCGCCGCTATGCGGTATACCGAAGCCCGTATGGCGCGGCCGAGCCAGCTGATCCTCGAAGATATCGACAAAGAGACGGTCGACTTTGTTCCGAATTTCGACGAAAGCCTGCAAGAACCCACGGTTATGCCCGGGATGTTACCGAATTTGTTGGTCAACGGATCCGGGGGTATTGCCGTGGGAATGGCCACAAATATCCCGCCGCAGAATCTCACCGAGGTTGTGAAGGGGATTTGCCATCTGATCGACAATCCGGATTGTACGGTCAAGGACCTGATGCGTTTTGTGAAAGGTCCGGATTTTCCTACCGGAGCGCTGATCAGCGGGCGCGAGGGCATCAAGTCCGCTTACGAAACCGGACGCGGGAGCATCAAGGTAAGGGCCAAAGCCCACATCGAAACACAAAAGAACAACCGGCAGTCCATTATCATTACGGCAATTCCTTATCAGGTGAATAAGGCCAACCTCATCGAGTCGATTGCCAATTTAGTGCAGACCAAAAAGATTGATGGAATCAGTGATATCCGTGATGAGTCTGACAGGGACGGTTTGCGCGTTGTGATAGATCTGAAGCGCGATGTGATCGCAGATGTGGTTCTGAACCAGCTTTACAAGCACACCCAGATGCGCACCAGCTTTGGTGTAATCATGCTGGCGTTGGTGGATAACCGCCCGAAGATTCTGACGCTCAAGGGGATGATGGAGGAGTATCTGCGCCATCGTAAACAGATCATTATCCGGCGCACGCAGTTTGAGTTGGATAAGGCGCGCCGGAGAGCGCATATTTTGGAAGGCTTTAAAATTGCAATAAAGTTTTTGGACGAGGTGATTCGGTTGATCCGCCGCTCCAAAACTCCGCAGGAAGCCAAAGACGGACTGATGCAACGCTTCAAGCTTTCGGATGTCCAGTCACAGGCCATCCTGGAGATGCAGCTTCAGCGTTTAACGGCGCTGGAACGGGACAAGATCGATAACGAATATCTCGAGCTCATCAAGAGGATTGAATACCTGGAGTCGATCCTCAAGAGCGAGGCCAAAATCCTCCAGATAATAAAAACCGAACTCGAAGAGCTCAATGAAAAGTTCGGGGATGCGCGGCGAACGGAAATTGTGGCCGATGCCGGCGAGTTCTCGATAGAGGATTTGATTGCAGAGGAAGATGTGGTCATCACAGTCAGCCATGCGGGCTATGTGAAGAGACTTCCGGTGAGCGCCTACAGAAAACAGAACAGGGGAGGTGTCGGAATCTCTGGAGCGGGAACCAAGGAAGACGATTTTATCGAGAGTCTTTCGATAGCCTCCACCCATGATTACATGCTTATCTTTACGACTACGGGCAAGCTCCACTGGATCAAAGTCCACGAGATTCCGCATGCCGGACGCACCTCGCGCGGCAAAGCGATTGTGAACTTTCTGCAACTGGAGGGCAACGAGAAGATCGCCTCGTACCTGGCGATTCGTGAGTTTGCGGAAGACAGGTATGTTGTCATGGCCACGAGCATGGGCGTGATCAAAAAGACCCCTCTTGCGGCCTTTGCCAACCCGCGCAAGGGAGGCATTATTGCCATGACTTTGGAGAAGGAAGAGGAGCTCATCGGGGTGGAGATCACGGATGGCGATCAGGACCTTATGTTGTGCACTCAAGACGGGCGGGCGATTCGTTTTCATGAGACCGATGTGCGGTCCATGGGCCGGAGCGCGCGCGGCGTGCGGGGGATTGTGGTGGGCAAGAAGGAAAAGGTGATCGCCCTGGAGGTCGTGCAGTCGGACCAAAGCCTGCTGACGGTGACTTCAGGCGGCTTGGGTAAACGCACTAAGCTCAGCCAGTATCGTGTACAGACCCGGGGCGGTAAAGGGATTACCAATATCAAGTTAGCTGCCAAGAGCGGCCTCGTAACCGGCCTGGCCATGGTGACAGATGAGGACGAAATTTTGGCGATGACGAGCGGGGGCATGATTGTTAGAATGTCTGTTTCCGATATCCGGACTTCGGGCCGCAGCACCCAGGGAGTGCGGGTCATGCGGCTCAAGGAAGGAGACCGGATTACAGGGATCGCGAAGCTTCCTGTGGCGGGCACGGAGCCGGATCAGTTGAATGGGGCAGTCATCCAAACAGAGACCCCGGCGGTGCACGCCGAGCTTCCTGGCGATCTTGAAGAAGAGCCGGATGATTTGGAGGATGCGGGGGCCGGGGCGCTTGATGCCGGATCTGAGCCCGAGCCTGCAAAAAAGAAGGCGACTGCAAAGAAGTCGCCGGCTGCTAAGAAAGTTGTGAAGAAGGCTGCTCCCAAGAAGGCGCCGGCCCCAAAAGCCGTCAAGAAGAAGTCCTCCAAGAAGAAGAGCCGGTAATTAGCGTATTTTCTGCGACCCCATCGTCTAGCCTGGCCTAAGACAACGGCCTTTCGAGCCGTCGACGGGGGTTCGAATCCCCCTGGGGTCGCCATTTTTGGGTGTCAGACAACAAAGGAAACATTATGCACACTGCCGCACTCACACAAGCGCAAATCCGCGAGCGCAATCTTGTCTCCAGCGCCTTCGGTTGGATGGCAATAGGCCTGGGCGTGACCGCGCTCCTGGCTTGGGCCACGGCGCACAACGAGGCCTTGCTCCGGCTCCTGTTCAGCAATCCAATCCTTATGATCGGGCTTTTTGTTGCACAGATTGGGTTGGTCATTTATCTCTCCGCTCGTATCCAAGCCATGTCTCTACAGGCGGCCATGGGGGCCTTTTTTGTCTATAGCGGTCTGATGGGCCTGACCCTCTCCTCCATTTTTATCATCTATGCGCGCGCCACCCTCACCTCCGCGTTTACCGTGACAGCCGGGACTTTCGCCCTGACTGCGGTCTATGGATTTAGCACCAAGCGCGATTTGACCAGTGTGGGTAATTTGGCTTTTATGGGCTTAATCGGTATTATTCTGGCGAGTCTGGTGAATATGTTCATGCACAGTCCGGCTGTTTACTGGGCGACCACTTATCTCGGTGTCTTGATTTTTGTGGCCCTGACTGCCTATGATGTTCAGCGCATTAAGGCGATGGACCAGATGTCCTACTCAGGTGAGGAGAGCTACCAGAAAGCCGCAATTTTGGGTGCACTAAGGCTCTACCTGGATTTCATCAATCTCTTTCTTTTTATTTTGCGGATTATGGGCTCTAGAAGATAGTCGGAGGATAAGATGGCTCATGTAGTAACCTCTGTTTGTGAGAACTGCAAATACACGGATTGTGTGGCGGTTTGTCCGGTGGATGCGTTTCGCGAGGGCGAAAACCGGCTCTATATTGATCCGGATACGTGCATTGACTGCGAATTGTGCGTGCCGGAGTGTCCTGTGCATGCAATTTACAGCGAGGACGATCTTCCTGAAGGGCAACAGGACCAAATCGAGCTGAACGCGTTGAAGGCTGCAGAGTGTCCTGAAATCACGGAGTCGAAAGACGCTCTCCCAACCGCGCCGCCCCGTCCGGAATGACGGGCGAGACCGATGACCTGAGAAGCGCAGCGAAGAAGGATCTGTGTAAATAGGGCCCTTCCCCACGATTGTGGGCGAGGGGCTTTCTTCTGAGAGGAGAAATTACATGGGGATGGATGAGCGTATCTTGGTGGTGCCGCGAACGGAACTTTTTGCCAAAGAGGCTTTGCAGGGCTTTTGTGCGCTGAATGACCGGGATTACCTGGCGACGATTTTGAATTCGTATCAGTATAGGGTGCGCGGCGAGGTAGAGTCAGACCCTTCGTTCAAACAGATTATTCCTTATGTCATGATCCGTGAGATGGGCGATCCTGGGGCGGCCCCGCGTTACTTTGTGTTTCAGCGCACCAAAAAGGCGGGGGAGAATCGCTTGCATGACCTGTTTTCCATCGGGATCGGAGGACACATTTCTCAAGAGGATGAAGGAGTGATCGAAGTTCCGTTGGGCCTGGAGACCGGGCAGCTGGAGCAACAGCTGGGAAAGGACAGCCGGACCTTTTTGAAGGGACCTCTCTTTGCTGGATTTTTGCGGGAGTTGGGGGAAGAAGTCAGCTTGCCGGAACGCACGGAGGTGAGTCTGGCGGGCTTTCTCAACGACGATTCTAACGAGGTGGGCCGGGTTCATCTGGGTTTGGTTTTTGAGATCGATGCTTGGGGCCCGGTGAAGCGGTCGGCCGAAGTGCAGGAGTTGCTCGGACAGACCCGGCCTTTGGATGAGATCGAAACATTGGTTGAGAAGATGGAGACGTGGTCTCAGATTCTGGTGACCCAACATCTCCTTGTGAAGCATGCCTAGCGTTCCGCTGGATCATGATTTGTATTTGGTAGCCACTCCCATCGGGAATCTGCAGGACATGAGCCCGCGGGCCGTGGAGGTTCTTCAAGGGGTGGATCTCATTGCCGCAGAAGACACCCGGCATACACGCAAGCTTTGCGCGCACTGGAATATCTCCACCGACATCCAGAGCTTTCACGAACACAACGAGCGCGACAAAGCCCCGGGGCTTGTGGCTGCCATGAAATGCGGACGCCGCGTGGCGCTGGTTTGCGACGCGGGCACGCCATCCATTAGCGACCCGGGATTCCCTTTGGTGCGGCTCGCGATCAAAGAGAGCCTGAAGGTGGCGGCTGTTCCCGGCCCGTCCTCTCTCTTGGCTGCGTTGGTTGTGTCGGGCCTGCCCACGGACCGATTCCATTTTGAAGGATTTCTCTCCAACAAAGGCGCTACCCGGCGCCGCAGGCTCAAAGAACTTTCGGAGTACAGCCACACGCTGGTCTTTTTTGAAAGCCCTCACCGCATTGTGAAGGCCCTGATCGATGCGGCGGAGATCCTGGGCGATCGTCCTGCCAGTCTTTCCCGTGAACTCACCAAGAAGTTCGAAGAGACCCTGCACGGTACCTTGCCGGAACTGCTGGACCATGTGCAGACCAAAGCCCCCAAAGGCGAACTTGTGCTCGTCATTTCCGGCGCTAAGAAATAACGGTGCCAGGCACCGGTGCCTGGCACCGAGTGGGACACCGAGGCTTGACCCCGATGCGATCGAGTGATACGCTTAACAACAATCCACGCCAACCTTTAACTCGGTCCGGAGAGGCTGAGAAGGTCAGAGAGAAATGCTAAACCTTAGAAAACAAACGAGTTTTAACCCCGGCTCTGTGCAGGGTGCGCGCAGGGGACGGGGTATTTTTTTGCCTTGATGGGAGAGGGAATGAATTCTGGACACCAGATTATGGATTCCGAGGGGATGAACCGGGCGCTCACGCGCATGGCCCATGAAATCCTGGAACGAAACAAGAGCATTGAAAACTTAATCTTGATCGGGGTTCGTCGGCGGGGGGCGGTGCTGGCAGAACGCCTGGCCGAGCTCATCAAGAGTATTGACGGTACGCCTCCTCCGGTGGGGGCCATCGACATCAACCTGTATCGGGATGATCTCTCTACAGTGGCGAGTCAACCCATTGTGCGCGAAACCGAAATCCCATTGGATCTCAAGGACCAGAAGGTGGTTGTGGTTGACGATGTTCTCTTCACAGGGCGCACGATTCGCTCAGCGCTTGTGGCTCTTATGGACTTTGGCCGGCCCCAATACATCCAGCTGGCCGTATTAGTGGATCGCGGGCACCGGGAACTTCCGATACGTCCGGATTATGTGGGAAAGAATCTGCCTACCAATTTCCGGGATGTGGTGCATGTGAATGTGCGGGAGATCGACGACTCCGACGAAGTCATGGTGGAGGTTTCCAATGAGTAGACTCCAAGAAAAACCCGCAGCCAAATGGAGTCGCAAGGATCTGCTTGAGTTACGGGAGATGAGTGCTGAGGAGATTCTGTTGATTCTGGATACGGCGCGTTCTTTTCGCGAAGTCACTACACGGGCCGTTAAGAAGGTGCCTGCCCTGCGTGGTAAGACTGTGGCAATACTCTTTTCCGAGCCTTCCACGCGCACCCGGATCTCTTTTGAATTGGCAGCCAAGCGGCTGAGTGCGGATATCATCAGCGTCCAGACAGCTCAATCGAGTTTGGTCAAGGGCGAAAGCCTGCACGATACGGCCCGTAATATTGAGGCCATGCGCGCAGACATCTTGGTTGTGCGGCACGGTGCAAGCGGTGTGCCCCATCAGCTGGCGCGTGTTGTGTCCTGCTCGATCGTCAACGGGGGCGACGGCTCTCACGAACACCCCACCCAAGCTTTGCTGGATCTATTTACCATCCGCGAACACATCGGCCACATCGAGGGACTCAAAGTTAGTATCATTGGCGACATCGCGCACTCGCGTGTGGCGCGTTCCAATATCGCGGGCATGACCAAGCTCGGTGCCAAGGTGACCGTGTGCGGACCGCCCACGCTCATACCAAGGGGTATTGAACAGCAGGGTGTGGATGTGACGTATGACGTACACGAAGCCATTGAGGATGCGGATGTGATTTATGTGTTGCGCCTGCAACTGGAGAGACAGGACGAAGGACTCTTCCCTTCCATCCGGGAATATGCTGCGACCTTCGGCATTAACAGTGCCAAGATGCAGAGGGCTAAGCCCACGGCGTTAGTGATGCACCCGGGTCCGATCAACCGGGGGATTGAGTTGTCTCCGGACGTGGCTGACGGGTCGCACTCGGTTATTTTGGAGCAGGTTACTAATGGGATTGCGGTTCGCATGGCTTGTTTGTATTTGATTGCAGGAGTGAAGGCCGGAGAGTGAGGAGAGTTGAACGATGCGTATTCTGATTAAGGGCGGCCATGTGGTGGATCCGGCCAATAAAATTGACGAGCTGCGCGATGTATTGATCCAGGACGGCCGGATCGTAAAGGTGCAAAAGAATATCAAAGAAGCCGTGGACGAGATTATCAATGCCTCGGGCAAGCATGTGTTTCCGGGCCTGGTCGATGTGCACACTCATCTGAGACAGCCGGGACAGGAAGGAAAGGAAACCATCGAGAGCGGCAGCCGGGCCGCAGCCAAGGGCGGTTTTACAAGTGTTTGCTGTATGCCCAACACCAAGCCGGTGATTGATGAGCGCTCTCTGGTGCAGATGATCTATGCAGAGGCCGAGCGGGTAGGACTCATCAAAGTGTTTCCTTTCGGAGCCGTGACCAAAAACTTGGAAGGCAAGTTGCTGTCGGAGATCGGCGAACTCAAAGATGCGGGTGTGGTCGCCCTCTCCGATGACGGCCGCCCGGTGTATTCCAGCAAGGTCATGCGACACGCCTTGGAATATGCCAAAATGTTTGATCTGCGGATCTCCGACCACTGCCAAGACCTGGATTTGTCCGAGGGTGCGGTGATGCACGAGGGTGTCGTATCCACCGAGCTGGGGCTTAAGGGGATGCCCGCGGCCAGCGAAACCGTGATGGTGGCCCGGGATATTGAGCTGGCGGAAATGACCGGCGGAAAATTGCACATTGCGCACGCCAGTTGCGCAGGGTCGATATGGCAGGTGCGCGAGGCCAAGGCGCGGGGTGTGGATGTGACCTGTGAAGTCTGTCCTCACCACTTTAGCCTTTCCCATGAGGCCGTCCGCAACTATGACCCCTGTACGAAAATGTATCCGCCTCTGCGCACGCAGGAAGACATCATTGCGATCAAAGAGGGTCTGGCCGACGGCACTGTGGATTGTATTGCCACGGACCATGCTCCCCATACTCAGTGGGAAAAGGAAATGGAATACAATGTGGCGCCTTGCGGAATCATCGGACTGGAAACAGCATTCTCTTTGTCTCTAAAGGAACTGGTCCACACGAAGATTCTGACGCTTTCGCAGCTCATTGATAAAATGAGCTCGGCCCCGGCCAAGATTTTCGCTCTTCCTGCGGGATCGTTGAGCGAGGGGGTTGATGCTGATGTTGCCCTGGTGGATTTAGAGTCCGAGTGGACCGTGAAAGAAGAAGAGATTCATTCTAAATCCAAGAACACTCCGTTTATGGGAATGACTTTGCCCGGGGTTATTGAAATGACCCTGTGCCGCGGCAAGATTGTGTATCGAAAATAACGGTGTCAGGCACTGGTGCCTGGCACCGGTGCCTGGCACCGCTGTTGGAGTTTTATGACCCAACTCATCACTGCCCTTGATGTGGAGACCCTGGACGAAGCCAAGCGCCTCATGGAGCGGATCGGAGAACACTGCCGCTTCTACAAAATCGGTTCGCGGCTTTTCACCACCTGTGGTCCGGCGGCCATTAAGGCGGTGCACGCGGCCGGCGCGCAGGTTTTTCTCGATCTCAAATATCATGACATTCCCCAAACCGTAAAGGGAGCGGTCATTGAGGCCACTCGCCACCAGGTCGCCCTCATCGATGTGCATGCCCTGGGGGGTGCGGATATGATGTGCGCCGCAGCCGATGCCTGCCGCAGGGAATCCGGGCGCCTGGGCATTCCCAAACCTCTCCTGATTGCCGTGACCATTCTCACCAGTCACGACCGCCAGGCCCTGAATTCCATGGGCATCATGCGCAGCGTAAGAGGGAGTGTCCTCCATCTGGGCAAACAAGCTTTGGGTGCAGGGCTCGACGGCTTGGTTTGTTCGGCCCAGGAGCTGAAAAAACTGCGCCAGGTCTTGGGCAAGGATGCTGTGCTGGTAGTGCCGGGCATCCGGCCCGCAAACTCTGCCGCGGGAGACCAAAAGCGCATCGCCACGCCGGCCGAGGCAGCTTCGGCCGGGGCCGATTACATTGTGGTGGGTCGCCCCATTTTGGATGCCTCAGATCCGGCTGCGGCTGCCGCGGTGATTCGGGAGGAATTCTGCACCAACCCGTAGAGGCATCATCTGATACAAGGCCTTCCTTTTTGCGGGTGCGGGGCTCCCAAGTGTCTTGTTGTCTTGCTATTAAAGGGTATAACTAAGTAATATTCAGCAGTCCTGTGAGCAGGAAGGTGGTACACTTTGTCCAGAAACAGAGTGAGGTGCCGCCGCCATGTCCTTCCGCAGCCTGATTTTCATTTTTTGTATTGCCGTCTCCTGTATTCTTCCTACCGGGATATGGGCAGCACAGCCCGCACAACTTGCCGTTACTTCCACCTTTGAGGAAGGTATTCGACGATCATGGACCTCTTGGCTTCTCGAGCGAGGAGGGATGGAATCGGTCTTGCGAACTCATGGTGAACTTTCGCAGTACTTCGGCGCTAAAGAGGGACCGGATGCCGAAGCCTTCTATACTGCGCTGATGCTTGCCGCGGCTGCTGAACCCGCATACGATTTCCCAACCCAGACAATTGTACAAGATGCGGGTCGAACTCATTCTGAGAATCTTGATGTAGGTGCTCGTGCCTTCGCCCTGCTGAGAGACCGGGTGGGATTTAAAAATTTGGGGCAGGACCGTGAAAAGACGCTCGTTGAATGGTACCAGGGGGGCAATCCTGAGGAGGAAGTTTTGCGCAGCGAGGATGCGCCCTCTGGGGGAACCGGCACGGAGACGGAGCACGTGTCCCCGGCTGCAGTAATGCGGTCAATGGAGGGAGTGATCTTTGGGGTAGAGCCCTATCCGCTTGAAACAATGACGCAGCCCGAAGCACAAGCATTTTGTCGAAAGGTGGAGGCTCCGGTCAGCCTGGAAGGAACAGAGGTCCTTGTGCCGGGACACATTGTAAACCGGATGACTGCCACTGTGACCATTCAGTCACCCTCAGGAGCTCTCCGGGAGGTGCATTTTGTGAGCACGGTGCATGACCGGGAAGCAGCCAACTTTGTTTACCGGGACGGATACTCTTTGGAGGGCGAGTTAACCAAGCCGACGGACTCTGAGAAGAGTCATATCAAGGAGGGAATGGCTGCCCATCCCAAGGCGCGGGTGCTGATGGTTGAAGAAGGCAATACCCATGCCGAAAGCTCCCTCCACGGCTGGATCCTTGAATTGTCTCGAGATGGCAGCAGTCTCGGGAATGCCGTTCAAGAGGGGCTCAAGACTGTTTGGTTCGAGAACGAAATGAGCTACGCGGTGGACCATGCCCTGAGTACCGGCCGGAGAGCCGTGAATGTGGATATCAGAGCAAGCCATGGCGGTTTGCGTGCTGTCTACGATGAGCTTGGTTTGCGGAGCGCGGCTTTCTATGCGTACAGAGAGATCAGCTCTCACGTTTTTGCTTGGCAGGTGCCAATGCCTGAAATTGCCGCCAGATGGTTCCAGGATTTGGGAATTCAGGTGTCTCTCCCAGCGATGCGAGAGCTCTACGAGGAATATGAAGGGATTCGAGATTCGGAGGAGGATGTGCGCATCGAAAATGATATGCGAGACCGCCATATGGCTTGGCAAATTCTTAATGCGGAAGAAGACGTGCTTGTGGTGACACACACACGTCATGCTTTCGGGATTATTCGAGCACTTCAGGAACACATGGTCTCCTTTGATGGAGGAAGTGTTCTCAGGGCAGCCGGCCAGTATTCTGTTTATCGAACACAGGCCCTCTGGGCAAGAAAGGGCATAAAGGCGTTACCCGACAGGGACAATCTTAAAAGTCTTCGGCAAGCGGAGGCCATCAAACAAGGCTCCACTGCGATGAGCCTGCTGTTAGAAAGCCTGTAAGTCCTCCCAGGGCCCGGCGCGGCCCACCACTCCATGCTATAATATGCGTTTGTTGCCTGTCGTATGATTTAGCGCAGCTTGAGTTGCCACCCCCCAAGGATCCCGCTATAATGACTCATCGTCCTGACCAAGGGCCTCGCCCTGAGGCAGAAGATTACTCCTCTGCTATGAGGCAGTTAGGTCTCTGGCTGACCCTGCCTATCCTGCTGGCCGTGGCGCCGCTCGTGGGCCTTTTCGCAGGCCAATGGGTGGATCGCAAGTTTGGGTGTGCTCCCTGGGGTGCCCTAATCCTAACCTTTGTCGGTCTGGCAGCGGGAGTTGTCGAAACACAGCGCCTGGTCAAAACGGCACAACGCATACAAGACACCAAGAAATGATCGCCTACGCTGCTGAAACAGCCCCACATGCGGCAGAAATGGCCCATAGCGCTGCCGCCGAGGGCGGGCACATGGTGCCCGAACTGCCCAACCTTGTCACTGTCCTGAACCTGCAATTCGGGGATGACCCTGTTTGGGGCCCCTTTGTGCACCTGTTGCACCGCTGGGAGAATGTGTTTTTTGCCTTGGTTGCGATCATGGTGCTCACACTCGTCTTTCGCCACGTGTCGCGCAATATTCATCAAGTGCCCGGCAGGCTCCAGTCCTTTGTGGAGCTCATCGTGAGTACCATCGAAGGTTTTGTAGTGAGCGTGTTGGGATCGAGCGGCCGCAAATTTACTCCGCTTATCGGCACTTTCTTTATCTATATCATCACCATGAATCTTTTCGGGGTGGTGCCTTTGCTCAAGTCGCCCACGGCCAGCATTAATCTCACCGCAGGCCTGGCCCTTTGCGTGTTTGTGATTGTGCAAGGCCTGGCCCTCAAAAGTTTCGGGTTCTTGGGCTACCTCTATCATCTGATGGGCGAGCCCAGGGACCTTGTGACTTGGATTTTGTCGCCGTTGATGTTTGTGATCCACATTGTCGGGGAGATCGCCAAGCCTTTGAGCCTGGCCATCCGGCTTTTTGGGAATATCACGGGAGAGGATGCCTTAATGGCCGTGTTCGCCGGGCTCGGAATCAGCCTGATGGCCTTGGTGCACTTTCCTGTGGGGTTTCCGCTGCATGTTTTGGTGTATCCGCTGATCTTTATCTTCAGCACATTACAGGCCTTGGTCTTTAGTTTGTTGAGTACGGTGTACATCTCAATGGTTCTTCCTCATGGGGAGGATCATTAACACACGTCATGGCGAGCGCAGCGTGACACTGACGGAGGAACAAATGGAACAAGCAACGAATTGGTTGGGCCTGACCTTGCCCCTGGGTTTTGCAATGGCGGCATTTGGCGCGGCTTTCGGTTTGGGCAAAGCAGTAGCCTCTGCTATGGATGCCATGGGCCGGCAGCCTGAGGCAGCGCCTCGCATTCAGTTAGCCATGATCATCGGATGCGCATTGATCGAAGCGATTGCGATCTACGGCCTGGTGGTTGTGTTTGTTTTGGGCTCAAAGGTATAGGCAAAGACCATGAATATTATTTGGCAGGAAGTCCTTGTGCACGCACTCGCTTTCCTGGTTCTCTTTCTTCTGATGAAGAAATATGCCTGGGGGCCTTTGTTACAGGCTTTGGACGCGCGCAGTGAGAACGTGGCGAACGAGCTCAAGAGCATTGCCCGGGCCAAGGAAGAAGCGGAGCATTTCCGCGCGGATTATCAGGCGCGACTGGTTCATATTGAGGAAGAGGCCCGCGCAAGAATCCAAGAGGCGTTAGAGCAAGGCAAACAAGCCTCCGCTGAAGTGCAGGAAAAGGCCCGTGCGGATGCGCGCGCCATATTGGAGAAAGCCAAACAGAATATGGTTTTGGAGTTGGAAAAGGCCAAAATCCAAGTGCGAGATTATGTTGTGGAAGCTGCGCTGGCCTCAGCGGAAAAGCTCATTCGCCGGGAGATGACGGCCCAGGACCACAAACGGTTGGTGGAGGAGTTTGTGACAGAAGAATTTGAGAAGGATTCGTGATGGACAATTTCCGGCTTGTGAAGCGCTATGCGCTGGCTCTTCTGAATCAGGCCCGGAAATCGGGAGAGGAAAAGAAGGTGTCCGGGGATCTGGCTGCTCTGCAGACCCTTGTCGCGCTCTCACCGGACATTTTAGAGGTCTTCGCAAGCCCGAGACTTGCCAAGAATGACAAGGATTCCTTTCTGGAAAAAATCACGACCGGATCAATGAGCGAATTGACGGCGGATTTTCTGGGTCTATTGATTCAGAAGAAGCGTATCGGATTGCTTCCCGAAATCGTGAGCGCGTTCACCGAACTCCTTAAGGCATCGCAAGGTTTGAAGCAGGCTCATGTGTGCACGGCAGTGGAGCTGGAGCCGGATATGCGCGCACGAGTGATTGATAAACTGAAGAAGCTCTCGGGCTGGGATCTGGAGGTGGAATTTGCCGTGGATCCCCGGTTGCTCGGCGGCATTGAAGCGCGCATTGGGAATCAGGTGGTGGACAGCACGGTGCGTACTGGGCTGGATAGCCTGCGCCGCAGGCTGTCTGTAGTAAAAGTCGATATTTAGGAGGCTTGAAATGGCACTAAAGCCCGAGGAAGTCACCTCCATACTCCAAAAGGAGCTCGAGGGATTTCAGGAAAAGATGCGGGTGGATTCTGTAGGCACGGTCCTGGAGGTCGGCGACGGGATTTCTCGCGTTTACGGGTTGGATGATTGTCAGGTCAGCGAGCTCCTGGAATTTGAGGACGGCACTTTGGGTATGGCCCAAAACCTGGAAGAGAGCAATGTGGGTGTGGTAATTCTGGGAGACGACACGGAGATTGAGGAGGGCCAAACCGTTAAGCGCACAGGCAAACTTGTGGAGATTCCTGTGGGTGAAGCTCTGAAGGGCCGGGTCGTGGATCCTTTGGGGCGGCCGATAGACGGCAAGGGACCTGTGCCGGCAAAGAGTACCCGGCCTTTGGAAGGGCGCGCGCCCGGAGTGATTGCGCGGCAGTCTGTGAAGAAACCCCTGATGACCGGACTCAAGGCCATTGATTCGATGATTCCGATCGGCCGCGGACAGCGGGAGTTGATTATCGGCGACCGCCAAACCGGAAAGACCGCGATCGGCGTTGACACGATCATCAATCAGAAAAGCGGGAATGTTCACTGCATCTATGTTGCGATCGGCCAAAAACTTTCTTCCGTGGTCAGTGTGGCCGACACTTTGGAAAAACACGGGGCCATGGAATACACCACCATTGTGGTTGCCTCGGCCGACGATCCCGCCCCGCTCTTGTACATTGCTCCTTACGCTGGTTGCGCAATCGGCGAAGAGACCATGTATAACGGTGGGCATGCCTTGGTCATCTACGATGACTTATCCAAGCACGCCCAATCGTACCGCCAGCTTTCCTTGCTTTTGCGGCGTCCGCCCGGACGCGAAGCCTATCCCGGCGATGTTTTCTATTTACATTCCAGGCTTTTGGAGCGCGCGGCTAAGCTACGGGATGACCTGGGCGGCGGTTCCTTGACTGCGCTGCCGGTTATTGAGACTCAAGCCGGAGACGTTTCCGCCTATATTCCCACCAATGTTATTTCCATTACGGACGGACAAATTTATTTGGAGAGCGATCTTTTTTATAACGGCGTGCGTCCGGCCATTAATGTGGGGCTTTCGGTTTCGCGGGTGGGCGGGAACGCCCAAACCAAGGCCATGAAGACGGTTGCGGGCCGTTTGCGTTTGGACTTGGCTCAGTATCGGGAGCTCGCCAGTTTTGCGCAGTTCGGCACGGAGCTGGACAAGTCCACCCAATCGCAGCTGACGCGCGGTGAACGCATGGTAGAGCTTCTCAAGCAAGCGCAGTACGAGCCGCTGAGTTTGGAGGAGCAGGTTGTTTCCATTTATGCCGGGGTGAAAGGCTATCTGGATGACTTGGATGTTTCCCGGATAGCCGAATTTGATAAGGGTCTGCGCAAGTCTATTCATGAGCGCTACGCGGACATCCCTCACACCATTGCCAAGGACGAGGTGGTATCCGATGCGATTGCGCAGAAGCTGGACAAAGCGATCGCCGAGTTCAAGGCCAAGTTTGTGGAGACATAATGGCCACTCTCAGGCAGATCCGCCGCCGCATTCGCAGCGTTGAAAACACCAAGCAGATTACACGGGCCATGCGCATGGTGGCGGGCGCCAAACTCAAAATCTTTGAGAAGGCGCTGTCTACATATCAGGTCTACCAGAGCAGCCTTGAGGGCATTGTGGCGCGGTTGCTTTCAGGCGCAGAACCTGGTGAACATCCGTTTCTGCTGAAGTCCGAGGAAATCCGGAGACGTCTGTATTTGGTCTTCACTTCAGACACCGGGCTTTGTGGGGCTTATAACCTGAATTTGATCAAACATGTCCAGGAGCTCATCCATGAAGATCCAGGTGTTATAAGTGTCTTCGCGCTGGTGGGTAAGAAGGGTGTGAGCATTTGCCGGCGCCGTCCCTTGGGTGAAATCAGGGCTCAATGGACGGACCTTCGCGGCCAGATAAATGAAGAGGTTCTTTCCGGGTTGGCAGACCTGGCTGTGGAGCTCTTTTCCAAGGGAGAAGTCCAGGAAGTGTTTGCGGCGCACACGCACTTCAAGAGCGCCTCGCGCTATGCGCCGGCTGTTAAGCAGCTCTTGCCCATCGATCCGGAGCGCCTGGTTGCTGAGACCGTCGGCGCGAGTGGCGATGCGGCCAAGCAATCTGACGGGGCGCAATTACACTATCTGGTGGAGCCTGATCGGGAGAGCGTGGTGAAGAGCTTGCTGCCGCAATACTTAAGGGCTTTGCTGCGTTTGGTCTTACTGGAGTCTTTTGCCTCCGAACAAGCGGCTCGTGTTTCAGCCATGCGCCAAGCCACGGACAATGCCACGGAGGTTTTGGATGCCTTGGTGCTGCAGCGCAATAAGGCGCGCCAGGCCAATATTACAAGGGAATTAATCGAAGTCATTTCCGGCGCGGAGTCGCTGAGTTAAAGGAATTCTATTATGAGCAACGGAACCATCGCCCAAATCATCGGTCCCAGCGTGGACGTGCGTTTTGAAGCCGGACATTTACCCAAGATGCGGGATGCCTTGATTGTGGAAGACAAGGAAAAGGGCATCAATCTTACCCTGGAGGTGGCCCAACATACCGGGGACAACATGGTGCGCTGTATTGCCATGGCCTCCACGGACGGACTTGTGCGCGGGATGGAGGCAAGGGCTACGGGCGAGCCCATCCAGGTGCCTGTGGGAGATCAATGCCTGGGCCGCATGTTCAATCTCCTGGGGGAACCCATTGATGAGCAAGGGCCGGTGGCTAATCCCGGTCAAACTTATCCGATTCACCGGGACGGGCCTTCTTTTGAGGATCAGCTGCCCGTGAGTTCCGTTTTGGAAACCGGTATCAAGGTGGTCGATTTGCTTGCGCCCTATCCCAAGGGCGGGAAGATCGGCCTTTTTGGAGGAGCCGGTGTGGGTAAAACCGTGGTGGTGATGGAGCTTATCCACAATATTGCGACCCAGCACGGTGGTGTGTCGGTGTTTGGCGGAGTGGGAGAGCGCACCCGTGAAGGCAATGATTTATGGCATGAGCTCAATGATTCCGGGGTTATCAAAAAGACCGCCTTGGTCTTCGGCCAGATGAACGAACCCCCGGGCGCGCGCTTGCGCGTGGCGCTTTCGGCCTTGAGTATGGCGGAGTATTACCGCGATGAAATGGGCCAGGATGTGCTGCTCTTTATCGACAATATCTTCCGTTTTACGCAGGCGGGCGCGGAGGTCTCCGCTCTCTTGGGCCGCATGCCTTCAGCGGTGGGTTACCAACCTAACTTGGCTACGGAAATGGCGGAACTCCAGGAGCGAATCACCTCGACCAAGAAGGGGTCTGTCACGTCCGTGCAGGCCATCTATGTGCCGGCTGATGATTTGACTGACCCTGCTCCCGCCGCAGCTTTTGTGCACTTGGATGCCACGAGCGTGTTGAGCCGCCAGATTGCGGAGTTGGGAATTTATCCTGCCGTGGATCCTCTGGACTCGACTTCCCGTATTCTGGATCCGCACATTGTGGGAGAGGAGCACTACCAAGTAGCCCGCGAAGTCCAGCTCACCTTGCAGCGCTACAAAGACTTGAAAGATATTATCGCAATTCTCGGCATGGACGAACTTTCCGAGGAAGACAAGGCCGTAGTCATGCGCGCCCGCAAGATCCAGAACTTTTTGTCGCAGCCGTTTTTTGTGGCTGAGCCCTTCACAGGGCGCCCGGGTAAGTTTGTGAAGCTGGAGGATACGGTCCAAAGCTTCAAGCGTTTGGTGAACGGCGAATTCGATACTCTGCCTGAGCAGGCCTTCTATATGGCAGGGGATATTGAAGAAGTCATCGCGAATGCCGAACAGTTGAAACAGCAATCGTAGATTGTCACCGCGAGCGCAGCGTGGCGGTCTTTGCGGAACAAAGATCCCCACGTCGCTTTGCTCCTCGGGATGACGGGACCCAGTGATATGTCAACGAAACCCTTTACCCTCAACATCCTCACCCCTGACCGCATGGCGTATGAAGGCCAAGTCACCTCCGTGATTGCGCCTTCGACCCAAGGCGCGATCGGGGTCTGGGCGGATCATGCTCCCCTGGTCTCCGCCCTTGCCGGCGGATCTCTCCGGTACCAGCCTGCCGGAGGCAGTTGGCAGTCCCTCCAGGTAGGCCCCGGCGTGCTGGAGATGGCCCGGAATACCCTGACACTGCTCCTGGAGAGCGTGGAAGGGGAGTCCGCCGCAGTCGCGGGCCCTTACGCTTAATATGTAACCCGTTGTTAGTAATAGTGATAAGGGTTTGTTGTCTTTTGGAAAAAGACTTTTATTATACCTTGTTTTAGTGCGGTGCCCATGCTACACTTTTCCCTAAATCTATAGGGGCAGCTATCTCCGAGCTTCAGGAGACATATCTCCAACGGAGATGTGTCCCCTAATGTCATGAGCAATTCAGCCACACGCCTCGTCGCACTCCTATTTACGCAAGTCTTCTTGGTGACCAGCATCACTCCCGGCTGGGCGCAGATGCGGGAGTCTGCCTGCATTCCTCCTTCTGTGAATATCCCCGTTATGGGACAGGATGCCGGTCCCGCAATGCAGAGAATGATACAGGTAATGGAGGCCGCTGCCTCAACTGCGGAGCCGATTCAGTGGTCTCGGAGAATCGACAATGCGCCTGTCATGGCGGAAGCGTTTCGTAAGGCGCTTTTGACTGCTTTTGATCGTCATGGTTCTGGTGAGTTAATTCCCCTGGAAGATGTCCTCAAAGATCTCCTGGAGTGGGACCTTCAGTGCCTGCTTCCTGAAATTAACTCTGCCGCAATTCCCCGCGCGATTTGTGCTGCGCATCACTATCTAAATGCGGATGTCCGGAAGGCTTTTGATATACGCTTGCAACATCTTGCTCCTCACGACTATGCGGGTCACCGGCGGTATGTCAAAGATCTTCGCCTTTCTCTTCTTAGGCAAATGGCTTTGGGAGACGGTATCCGCTCCGCCAAAGCAAAGACAATGCTGTCCGATCAACTTCTTGAAATGGGAATTCTGCGTCCAGATGAGGTTCCGGCCTTTGGCAAGAGTTTGTCCGGGAATTGGCCCGCAGTCTGGAGTAAGTGGATCAAGGGGCAAGCCATCTTAGTCAAGGGAATACCCGTTCGCTACGATGTCCTTTCCGGCCGGATTGTCGTGGAGAATTCATTTGACTTGCGATCCTTTTCCGCAGAACTGTTTTCTTTGAACGCCCCTCCGAAGATTGTGATCACCACACTCAATTGGAATGGCGGGAAGGAGACAGAAAAGTTGCTCCGGAGTCTGGAGCAACTTGAGTATCCCTATGTGGAACTCGTGATACTGGACAACGGGTCCACTGAGGATAAATTTTATGAAACACACAAAGCAAGCCTCCTGGAGAAGTTCCCGAATCTGTGCGCGACCCACCTGCTGCGGTCTGATACGAATTTGGGTTTTGATGAAGGCCACAATGTTGCTGCTGAATTCGGGTGCGATGTATTGGTCGCGGAGGCAATATGGTGTCTGAATAACGACGCGGCGGTTCAACCAGGCGCTCTTGCCGCCTTAGTGCGTGTGCTTCAGGAGGGAGCGGAGGACGTGCCCGCAGATGACATCGGGGTGCTTGGCAGTGTCATTGTCTCCTTGGAGAAGCCGGACGAGATTCTTAATGCGGGATCCAGATTTCTAGGGAGCACATGGTTAAAACGGCCGGGGATTCGCACGATCGATCCTTCTCAACCAGCAATGACGGTGGATACTGTTTCTGGAGCGGCGATTCTTATTAGGGAAAAAGTCTGGCACGGGATTGGAGGCTGGCCAGGCCATTTTTTTGCCTATGCTGAGGAAAGCTTTCTGGGAGGGAAGTTGCAAGATGCAGGATTGTGCACAGTGCTGGTCAGTGACAGCCGAGTTCAGCATACCCGGGGAGGAGGAAGCACGGGAGGCCCTTCCAGTCCATTCGTGCTAAGGAATAGCGCGCGAAACCACATTGCTGTGGTGCGAAGTTTTGGAGGGGTTTCACTTAAATGGCTGTTTCAGTATTCGGCCATAAACGCAGTGAGAGTGCTTCGTGGAATTCGCTCCGGCAAACCTAGGGCTTCATGGGCTGTGCTGCAAGGGATGACAGACGGAGTGCGGGGGATAGATCACCGTCTTCCAGTACCCAATGTTCAAGGGGTCAGCTATGTTTCCGGGAAAGCTTACCGGCGCACGGAGGAACAAAAAGCGGCTGGGTTAGTCGCCTCAGGCTATATGGCCGCCTTTTCGTCCGGCTCCCAGCGCGAAGCAGCCAATAAAGAAATGGGAGTCCGGGCAAGGATGGGGGCCCAGAGGGAATACGAAGCAGGCGGGGATCATGCAGAAGCCGTTCGAGCCAAGCTTTCCGGGTGGACTGCATCCGGCAGTGTGACAGAAAAGGAGTCCCAAATTCTGGAGGTTCTGGCGCGCTCTTTAGATCGTCGGGAAGTTCGTCTCTTCATCAGTCCTCAGAGTAATCTGGGGCCCAATCCCGGCCAATTGGCCACAGCCTGTAGTATTCCGCGAGAGGGTGGCGGCCTCGATATTTACCTGGCTTCAAATCTCAGTGAAGAGGTGCAGCTGGAGGCTCTCTTTGAAGAGATCTTCGAGAATCTTGAATTGCTTCCAGGCGCTGTGTTTGAAGGGATGTCTCGGGTTCCTCCCATGAATTGGAGCCATTCCCTGGCATCGAGTTTTGCGCGCCTGTCCCACGATCCCACGAGAGGCCTGCCGTCGGATTCCTTTGAGCTGCGCCTGCAAGCGCTGGTGCGCGCCAAGGACTTGGCCACGCTCTTTCAGCTTTATGGAGAAAGCAGGCAGTGGTTGGAAGATCATGTCCGGCGCAACGATATTCCCAGCGAGAAGGAAGACGCGGAGACATATGTTCGTATAAAAGCCCTGGTTGAGACAACGGGCTCCAGAATTGGGGAAGCCTATGAGCAGGTTCGCCGGGAAGTCTATGCGGAGCGTTTGCGAGACCTCCGGATTCCGGGGATTCTTATGCCTTCGGATATTGTCAGGGATGTCATGCAGGCGGCAACCAGCGGGGACGGTGTGCGGTATGCGCTGCTTAAGACTGAAATTCTTGAATGGGCCAATTACCTTGTGCAGCATCAGTATATGCTCCTGCAGGAGGACTATGCCGTTGCTGTAGTGAATCCACAAGAAGCAGCTCTGCATGCGACCGCTTTTGTGCAAACCTTTGAAGCTACTCTGTCGCAAAGTGTGGCGCTCAAAGTTATGGAAGACAGGGCCGTTAACGCCATCCTTACCAAGAGGTGGAAGGACCTTGAGTTCGTCACTGCCCAGGTATCGGAAGCCTTCGAAAAAATCCAGAGATCCGGGCAAGGGCTGGATGCCCCGGATAATCCTTTTGACTACAGTTCAAGGCAGCTGAAAGCTCTAGCCGGCGTGTACTGGGATTGGCAACAGAATGTTGAATTGGCGAGCTTGGCAGCGCAATTATTTGATCGTGCTTTTCAAGAAGGTTCTCCGTTGATCCACCCTGGAGTCAGGCAAATCCTGGGCGAACTGGGTGTGCATGATGTCCTGAAGCAGGACAGTATTATCCTCTTGATCTTGAAATGGATTGATATTGCCGGGCAGAATCAAGATCATCCCGATGTTTCCAGGGCCCGATTTGCGGCTGTGGCCTTGGCTGAACTGGAACAGCAGGACTGGTTCACTCAGCGTGCGGACCGGCAGCAGCTGATGCAGGATATGGGATTTGAGGATGTGGCAGATCTGGCAGATCTGGAAGGGCTTGCCGGAAATGTGCGCGCCTCCATGTCCCCAGGGGATCAGGATGAGATCCCCGGAGAACGCTTTTTTCGGACGTTAAGGCTGGTCAACAGCCTGTTTCCTTTGGGTGGAGCAAGCCAACCACTCTTTAGTGAGGGAGCATTCGATCAAATGCAGACAAATTATGTCTACTCCGATTCGGGCAAGGCCCGAATTGTGCGTGAGGCCTTGTTATGGATTAACGAGGTGCAGTTCTTAATGACGGAAGCTTCCGTGGACCCCAATACCGGAGAAAACATTGCGGCTGCCTTGGACCATGAGTACGAAAGGTTTTTGCACAGCGATTCCGGAGCGTTTTTTGATCAGGTGGGCAAGATAAGAGTTTTATCGGCTGTTGATTTCCTGAAAGAGGTGGGGGAGGAATTGGAACACAGGGATTTTGAGCGCGGAGATCTCGCTGTGGCAGCGGCGAATATTTTGCTTTTTGGACAAGAAGCAGTGAAGAGAGATCCTGTCGTTGCCTTCTTGAGAAAACACGGTGTCGTGAATACAGACCTTCTTGGAACCATAATCGCCTATGCGCACCAACTGCGGATGAGAAAGGACCTGGTGGTAATGCTCTGGGAGAGATTCGACTTGATGAACCAGGGGATCGAGGCCGCGATTCTGGGAGCGCATGCTCAAGATGTCGCCACGATTCTGGATATTTTGGAAAACTCAGCGAATGCGGCAGGGGCAATCACACGTCTTAATGCAATGGAAATCAAGACCGCAGGCCCGAAGCGGATCGGGATGACAGTGGTTGTTCAAAGGCTTGTAAAGCAACTGAGGGCTGGTGAGGATTCCGGCGGGCAGGGGTATAGAAATTACAATGCTTCAGACACTCTCTTAGAGCAGGCAAATACTGCCGGCATTCTTGAACTGGGATTGTAACGTCCACTTTGCGCCACAAAACACTGAAATCCTCACAAACACAAAATTCCCAAGACAACCAGGAATAGGATCAGCAGCATGCCGGAGTTTTGCAGGGACATCCGGTTTTCATCCGGATTCCAGACAGGCAGCACAATTGCGTGGGCGGCGTTGAGCAGTGCCTGAAGACTCTTGGAGAAGACCGCGTTAACGCCTCCGACCAAGGCGCTTGCGGCAGCCAGGCCTGGTTTTCGGTAGAACCAATCAGTATCAACTGTAAGGGTGTCTTGGATTTTGAGTTTCTTGAGAAGCAAGAAGAATCCGGCGGCCGTGAAGATCAAGATTTGCATCATCTCCGCGAGATGATGCGCTGTGTAGGGTTGGTAATGCACGGCATAAGGCAGGTGCGGATACAAGAGAGCCGGCATCACGCCTGAAACAAAGCAAAGCGCGGCAACAGCCCCCATTCCCCAAACCATATTTTGCGGTAGAGGTTTGACTTCCAGCGGAGATAGCGACTTGCCCGCCCAGGCAAACCAGGGCAGTTTGAGGCCGATACTCAAGAAGGTTCCTACGGAAGCGAGCTGGAGGCCGTAGAACATCCAGTAGTGGTGTTCGTGATGAGCCGCTGCCACGACCATGCTCTTGGAAATGAATCCGTTGAAAAGAGGGAAGCCGCTGATCGAAAAGGCGCCGATCATATAGAGCCAAAAGGCCAGGCGCATGCGGTTGTACAGGCCGCCGAGTTCGGTGAGTTTGGATTTTCCGGTGGAGTAGAGCACTGTGCCTGCACCCATCAAGAGCAAGGCTTTGTAGAGGATGTGGCAAAAGGCGTGTGCCGTGGCGCCGTTGATGGCCATTTCTGTGCCCAGGCCCACTCCTGCGACCATGTATCCCACCTGGGAAATGATGTGATAGCCCAAGAGGCGGCGGATATCGTTTTCCAGGACCGCAAACACCACGCCGTACAGAGCCATCATCACCCCCAGCCACAATAGAAGTTCCGTGCCCGGGAAGGCGCGTGCCAGGCAGTAGACTCCGGCCTTGGTGGTAAAGGCGCTGAGGAAGACCGTGCCTGTGACCGTGGCTTGAGGGTATGCGTCCGGGAGCCAGGCCCCCAAAGGCGGTACAGCCGCGTTCAGGAGGAAACCAAACAGGATCATTCCGCCTGAAAGGCCGCTAAAATGGGCCCCCACAAAGGCGAGAGAGCCTGTGGCATTCCAGTGCAAAAGGATCCCGGCCAGCATCACCGTGCCGCCAAAGAGGTGCATGAGGAGGTAACGCAGGCCGGCGGCCAGGGATTCCGGGTTACGGCGCAGCCAGACCAGGGTGGCTGCGGTTACGGCCATGACCTCCCATCCCGCATACAGGGTGAGCAGATCCCCGGCAAAGCACACAATCTGAGTGCCTGCGGCATACAGGAGGACGGCTGTCTGTTCCTTGGCATCCTTGTTGTGCAGGGCGTAGACAGATCCGAGGGCCGTGATGAGCGCAAAGATAAAACCGAACACGCGGCTGAGCTTGTCCACGGCCAGGAGCTGCAGATTAAAGCTCATCAGATTTAGGGACAGCGAGGACTCTGCGCCGAGGCCCGTGATCATCCAGAGGGCCAGTGCCCCGGCAAGCACACTGAGCCATGGGCGCAGCTTTGGCGGCAAGACCCAGAGAAAGACCGCTCCCAAAAGCAGGGGTAGTGCAGGGTGTAAAGTCACAGGGACGCTTCTCGACTGTTAGGGAGGCTGCCAGACGATTGAGAACCGTCCCTAGCCCCTGAGTAGTAATGCTCATCTTTTTGCAGGAAGAGCTTTCCCATCCACTTGCTCACCACAATGATGACCAAGCATCCGATGAGCCCGAATACCGACCAAAATCCAGGAAACGACGTGACCGTCATCATATTTCTCCAATCACGGTGCCTGACACCGGTGCCTGGCACCAGTGCCTGACACCGGGTCACACCGGGTCAGAATGCGGACTTGACCACGAGCTGAGCCAAGTCCACAAAGTGAAACACGGCATTGGGGGCGATTCCCAACACCAAGGCGGCCGCGGCTGTGATCGTCAGCGGCACCACCATCGGAGCCGAGGCCTCGTTTACGCGTATCTCCTTTGCAGGCGCTCCAAAGAATCCCCTCAGGAACACGGGGAAGAAATACGCGGCATTGAGCAGCCCGCTCAACAGGAGAAAGCCCAGGAACCAGAAGTCCCCGGCATCCACCGTGCCCTTGCCCAGGTACCACTTGCTGACAAAGCCGCACACAGGAGGCACGCCGGCCAGCCCCAGGGCCCCGACGGTGAACGCCCCAAAGGTAAAGGGCATTTGCCTGCCCAGCCCGTCCATATCCGAGATATTCTCCAAATGGGCTTTTACGTAAATGGCCCCGGCGCAGAAAAAGAGGGTGATCTTCATGACTGCGTGAAAGGCCAGGTGCAGGGTGGCTCCGGTCAGGGCCGCAGGCGTCAGCACCGCAGCCCCCATCACAATATAAGAAAGGTGGCCAATGGTGGAATAGGCAAGCCGTCGCTTGAGATGGTCCTGGCGCAGCGCTACAAAGCTCGCCAGCACAAAGGTGATGGCCCCAGACCAGGCCAAAATATCCGCAACCCCGATTGAGGATAAGGTGTTGGGACCAAAAATAAAGAACACCACCCGGACCACCCCAAAGACCCCGGCCTTGACCACGGCCACGGCGTGCAGCAGCGCGGACACAGGGGTGGGCGCGGCCATGGCGGTGGGCAGCCAAGAATGCAGGGGCATGATGGCTGCTTTGACTCCGACACCTAAGATAAACAAACTAAACAAGATACGAAGCTCACCCTTGCCGGTCATAGCGGGGACCAGGAAGCCCCCGGCCTTAAATTCCAATGTGGGCGCGAGTTGGGAGGTCCAGGCTGTGGCCAGGATGAGCAGGAGTCCGGCGCTCAGGGCATAGGTCAAATACTTACGCCCTGCGGCGAGGGACTCCTGATTCTCCTTGTGGATAACTAGTGGATAAGTCGCTATCGATAGCATTTCGTAGAAGATGAGGAAAGTGATGAGATTTCCGGAAAAGGCAAGGCCGATGGTCGAGCCCAGGCATACGGCAAAGCTGGCAAAGTACCGGGTTTGCTTTGGCGAGTCCAGTCCGCGGATATATCCAATGGAATAGACGGAGGTGAGTATCCACAAGGCAGAAGCCACCAGCGCAAAGAAGAGTCCAAAGGCGTCCACGCGCAGATATAAGGGAAGTCCCGGGGCCAGGGAGCCCAAACGCGCGATGGGGGTTTCACCGCTGAGGACTGGGCCAAGCAAGGAAAAGACCAGCCCGAACTTGATCACTGCCGCTGCCAGGGTCCAGAACTCACGCAGGTTCGGCCGCCGGCTGCTGGCCACAATAAGCGGCACAGCGGCGAGGCTCACAGCCACTGCTAAAATTGGTATAGCGGATGTCGTCTGGTTCATTCTGTTATCTCAGATGCCGGGGACGGTTCTCACATAACCCGCTGTAGCAAAAAGGGCTGGCGGGAACCGTCCCTGTCATAGGATTCCCTGTATTCCCTTCAAAATTACACCGGATACGATCCCCGAGCTCAAAACGCCCGCAGCCAGCACGGCGATCGCCAAGCCCACGATGGGGATCGTTATCGCCAGAGCCTCGGGGAGGGACGTATCTCCGGAGGAGATGCGTCCCTTAAGGTCTGCAGAGGTGTGTCCCTCAGCATTTGACTCACAGGGACGTATCTCCTCCGGAGATACCTCCCTGGCCCCTGCGTGCAAATACATACGCTCCAAAATGCGGAAGAAATAGACGGCATTGAGCAGAGTGCTCGAAAGAATGGCAATAAGGAGGACCCAATGCCTTCCGTGCAATGCGCCCAGCACCAAATACCACTTGCTGAAAAACCCGGCCAGCGGCGGTACGCCCACCATGGAGAGTGCTGCCACGGTAAAGCAGGCTGCCACCATAGGTTGCCGTTTGCCCAGTCCGGTTAAGGAACGGATGGGGAGGGTGTCAGGCTCTTCCGGTCCCAGAACCGTCTCCGGCCCCTGCGCCTGTCCCCCCACCAAGAACAGCAAGGCCTTGGCCACGGCATGGGCCAATATATGGAAAAGCGCGCCGGTCAAGGCCCAGGGATTGGCCATCCCGATCCCCACGGCGATATAGCCCACCTGCGCCACGCTGCTGTAGGCGAGCATGCGTTTGTACTCTTGTTGAGCAATAGCCAGCACGGAGCCTGCCACGATGGCCACTGCTCCGAGTCCGGCGATTACTTGCAGGACAGGGTCGCAGTAATTCCCGTGCCCGGCATTAAAGACCCAAAACAAAACGCGCACCAGCGCATAGGCCGCCACCTTGCTCATGGTCGAGGAGATCAGCGCAGAAATACCCGTGGGCGCATAGCTGTAGGCATCGGGCAACCAGGTATGCAAAGGAAAGAGTGCCATCTTCAAGCACAGGCCGCTCACAATTAAAATCAGCCCGAGCTGGATCACAGGGGAACTCCACACCCCGGGCAAGAGCATTGCCATATCCGCCATGTTGAGCGTGCCGGTCAGCACATAAAGCTGTCCGACTCCGAGCAAATAGAGGGAGCCGGCCAGAGTCCCCAAGAGCAGGTAGCGGAAGGCCGCAAACGCGGAACGCGCGCTGCCGAGAGCGATGAGTGCATAGGCGGCCAAGGAGGAGATTTCCAAAAACACATAGAGATTGAACAGGTCTCCGGTGATGACTATGCCCAACAACCCCGCGATCAGCAGCAGCACCAGGGCATAGAAAGCTCCCGCCCGCGCACCGAGCCGAGGCAACATGCGGGCCTTGGTAAAAAGCACCACAGCCGCGGCAACGCAGGCAATCACGCTGCTCACGTACCCGGCAATAGGATCCAGCACGTACTCAATGCCCAGCGGAGGGGCCCAGCTGGCGATGGCATAGGACAAGGGGCCGTTCATCAATACGTAACGAAGCCCGGCCAAAGCACAAGCCGCAGAACCTAAGCTGCCCGAGAGCGCAAGCCCAAACGCCGCATGCGGCCGTTTCCATGCGAGCAGCGGGATCAGAACCGCCGCAAACAGGGGTATGAAGACCGTGAGCAAGGGGTAATGGACGAGGGTCATTTAAGGCTTTCCAGAAGCTGCGGCTCTTCGAGAGTTTTGTACCGGCTGTGGAGGGAAATCAAAAGGGCCAGTCCCACGCCCAGCGTTGCGACCCCCACCACAATGGCGGTGAGCATCAGGACATGCGGCAAGGGATTTGTGTAATGCGCATCTTTCACGCCCTGCATGAGTACGGGGACTGTGCCTTGGTGATTGGCCGCGACATTGATGTAGAAGAGGATAATCCCGGACTGGAAAATCCCCAGTCCGATGAGCTTTTTCAAAAGGTTGGGGTGCAGGAGCATTCCTCCCAGCCCGATCAAGAGCAGCACCACGGTGGCGATATAGGCGTAACGGTCCGTGAAAAATGCGATCATGCTTCCGCCCTCCCCACCAACGCATCAAAGATCAGGGCAAGCACAGAGTAAACAGCCAGGCCCACGCCGATTTCCACCATGAGGATGCCATGGCCGCGCCACGCAGCCAGCCCGGCATGGGAGTGTGCGCCCATGGCCTCTGCCAGCCAGTGATAGTCCAGATACGGTAATCCGTACAGCAGGGCCGGCAAACCGGTCCCGGCGTAGATCATGACTCCGGCTGCGCCCAAAAGAGGCGCAATGGCCGGGCGGGCCAAGCGGCCCGCAGGCCCGGGGCCGAGCGTGAGTCTCAAAAGCAGGGCTGCCGCGGCCAAGAGCACGCCGCCCTGGAATCCTCCGCCCGGGCTGTAATGCCCGTGACCGATAACATAGAGCGCAAAGAGCTGGATAAAGGGCAGCATGATCCGGCAACTTTGGTTGACCACGAGGCTGGTGTGTTTTGTGATCATGATTTCCTGGTCCTTCCCCCGAGCAGAAGAAACGCGGCCATGCCGGCCGTAAAGACCACCGTGGTTTCTCCCAAGGTGTCATAACTCCGGTAGTCGGCGAGCACGGCGGTCACCATGTTGGGCGTGTGGGTGTCGTCATAGGCGCGTTCGATATATTCGGGGGCCACATGTTGCATGGCAGGATTCACGGAACTCCCAAAGTCCGGGTACGCGGCCGCGGCAAGCATCAACAAGATCCCGAAGCCCGCCAGGGTGCCAAGCGTGAGGACGATCCCGGAGGTTTTCGGACTCTCAGGAGACACATCTCCTGGGGAGATAGGTCGGCTGATGCCCGTGGGCTTAGGCATGCGCATTAACGCGGCTATAAAAAAGAGAGATGAGATGGCGGCCCCGACCACGGCCTCGGTGAAGCTCACATCCACCGCATCCATGACGGCAAACAGGGAGGCGATCACAAAACTGAAGAAACCGAGCAGCATGGCTGCTCCGGTCAGACTCCGGGTCGTGAGCGAGGCAACGGCCAGGAGCACCAAAAGCGCAAACAGGGGGATGTAAAGCAGGATCACAGCTGGCTCTCCTCATGTCCGGGCTTGGATTCGAGAGTCCAGGGCTTAAGCCCGCGGTGCCAAGCAGCGTGCACAACCGCGTGCGTTGCCACAGGGTTTGCCAGCCAGAGAAAAACCGGGATCAGCGCCAGCTTTACGCTATCGATGCTCCACCCGTGGTGCAGGGCCAGCCCCAGACAGAGCAAGCTAATGCCCAGGGTGTCGGACATTCCTGCCGCGTGCACGCGGGAATAGAGATCAGGCAGCCGCAACACACCCAGGGATCCCAGGCCTAACACGAGCATTCCTAAACAGACGAGAACCAGGCTGAAGGCCGTCATATGCTTGAACCTCTTCTCTCCAAATACTTGGCAAAAGCAATGGTCCCGATAAAGTTGAGCAGGGCGTAGCCAATGGCGATATCCACGAACATGTCAATACGGCCATAAGCAAACCCCAACAAGCAGATGAGGACAACGGTTTTGGTGCCCATGGTGCCCACGGCCAGGAGCCGGTCAAAGAGCGTGGGGCCCCGCAAGGCGCGGTACAAGAGAAAGAGGATGTAGAGAATGATCACAAAGCAGAGGGAGGTGAAGAAATCGCTCACAGGTCCATCTCCTCATGCTTTCGCGCAATCCGGGGCAGGTCCTGGCCTTTGGGCAATTTGAAGATGCGTCCCACGCGGCTCTGCATGTCCAGGGTCATCAGGCTTTGCGCGGCTGCGGGTGTGATTGCGTGTACCAGAAACTCGCCGCTTTCCTCGACCTCGATTGTGATAGTCCCCGGAGTCAGTGTGATGGAGTTGGCCAGCGTCGTTTGAGACAGATCCGAATCCAGGTTTGTGCCAAAGCGGAGAATCAGGGGATCAAGAGCGGATTTGGGCCGGAGAACAAGCAGGGCCACATGAATGTTGGCCAGGATCACTTCCCGGATAAGCCAGGGCACATAGGCCCAGAATCTCAGCCACATGCCGGGATGGCTTGTGAGGTACTCTTCGCGGGTTCCTTTCTGCCCGTGTACTCGAGTTGTTAGGAGCGGGCCGGTAAGCCGGGCCACAATGAGCGCACTCAAGACGCCCATGAGCAGGTGAAAGCGGTCGAGCTTTCCGGAGAGGCTCACCCAGAGCCCGAACATGGCCAGGCCGGCCATGATTTCGTGAACAGCCTCGGAGGCACGGGAATGCTTGATTGGAGTCTTGGGACCTTCGGAAAACAAAGGGGTCTAATCCTTTCACCAGTGGACGGCCAAAACAGAATCATACTATTATACAGACAGCGCATTCTTAGTCGATGCCGGAAACCTTATATGCCAGAGATCCCAAGCCAATTTCTAGACCGGCTCCGCCAGATCCTTCCCCAAGACCGTAAGATCGCGGTCCTGGAGACCTTTACCTTTGCCAAACCCCCGAGTTTTCGCCTTAATCGCGCGGGCCTCCATCCGGAGGAGATCCGGCTGCGTGTTTCCTCCCAGGGACTGGAGGTTGTGCCCGTGGCCTGGTACCCGGGGGCCTTTATCTTGCGCCTGGGTTCGATCAGCGAGCTGGAGCGGACCCCGAGCTTCCGCAGCGGGGATATTTGCGTGCAGACCTTGTCTCAGATGTTGCCGGCATTGGTGCTGGACCCCCAGCCCGGGGAGCAGGTCCTGGATTTGGGAGCAGGGCCCGGGGCCAAAGCCACGCAAATGGCCTGTTTGATGCGGGGCCAGGGACGGTTAGTGGCCGCTGAAAAGGATCGCCTGCGTTTTCGCGACTTGAGTGCGGGCGTGCGCATGCAAGAGGCGGGCAACGTAACCTGCGTTCACCAAGATGCCTCCGAATTTGCCGCTGCCAACGGCGATTGCTTTGACAAGGTGATGGTGGATGCCGGCAGCACGGAGGAAAGCCGCTTCTACTTGGCCGATCCGCGCACCTATCTGTCTTGGAGTGAAGAGGAGATCGGCGCCATGGTGCCCGGTCAACTCAGCCTGCTCCGCGCCGGTGTGCAGGCTTTGAAGCCGGGCGGGGTCCTGGTCTATTCCACGAACACCTTTGCGCCTGAGGAGAACGAGGCTGTGGTGAACACGGTGCTCCAGGAGAATGACGGCCGCGTCGAACTGGAGGAGTTTGAATTGCCTATCCCCAATGTGTCCGGGGGCCTGTGCCAATGGTCCGGGACGGAGTATTTGCCGGAGCTGTCTAAGGTGCGGCGGGTGTTGCCTTCCGCGGTCTTGGAAGGCCTTTTCTTAGCCCGCCTGCGAAAGCGGTAGTTTTCTATGCCGGCTCTTCCCCCCAAATTTTTGCAGCGCCTGCAGCGTATCTTCCCCGCTGATATCTACGAATCCGTTGTCCAGACATTTTTAGTTCCTAAGCCCGTCACCTTTCGCATTAACTGGCTGGATGTGCGTCCGGACGAGGTGCGTTCCCGCCTGGCCCGGGAGAAAGTCGATGCGGTTCCTGTGGCGTGGTATCCCAGTGCCTTTATTTTGCGTACCGGGACGATACGCGATTTGCAGAGCACGAGTGTCTTTCGCAACGGTGAGATTTATATCCAACGGCTCTCCAGCATGTTACCTGTGTTGATTTTGGATCCGAAGCCCGGAGAGAAGGTCCTGGATATGGCGGCGGCCCCGGGGAGCAAGACCACGCAGTTGGCCTGCATGATGAAGGGTCGCGGAGAAATCGTGGCCAATGACAAGAACCGGAAGCGGTTCTTCAGACTCAAAGCCAATGTGGAGCAGCAAGCCTCGGGTATTGTGCAGTGCACTCTCAAGAACGGCGCGGCCTTTGGGCGTACTCACGCAAATTGTTTTGACCGGGTCTTAGTGGATGCTCCCTGCAGTTCCGAAGGCCGTTTCTTATTGGCGAAGAAGGAGTCCTATCGCTATTGGTCGCCCCGCAAAATCAAGGAGATGGCCGGAGTGCAGAAAAGGCTTCTGTTGGCCGGAGTTAATGCCCTGAGGCCGGGTGGGGTCCTGGTCTATTCCACGTGTACCTTTGCTCCCGAGGAGAATGAGTTGGTTCTGGACTGGGTCCTGAGACGCATTGGAGGACAGGTAGAGGTGGACAAGCTCGACATACCCTTGCCTCGCGGCAAGCAGGGGCTCATTCACTGGGACGGCAAGGAACTCCATCCTGAAACGCGCAAGTTCTGGCGCATCCTGCCCAGCGCGGTCTTGGACGGATTTTGCATCCTGCGCCTGCGCAAGAGGGCAGCCCACGAGATCTATGGATAGCCGTGTCCTGTAATCTAAAACCCCGGCAAATTGCCCCAGACCATCTATTGAATTGCCGGGCCCTCAGCGGCTTTCCAACTGCGCGTCATCTGGCATGAATGCTTGTGGAGGAATTGCTCTATGGAGTTCTCATGCAATATCCAGACCAGGATTCTGGTTGCGATTGACCCGCCCGGGGTGATGTGTGAGAGTTTCGTGGGGTTATTATATGATACAGCGCAGCGTTAGCCCATTAAAGTCAGACTTTTCCTGATGTTGTAGAAATCGGAGGTTTAAAGAGGATGTATACGTTACTTGGCAAGCACTGGCATCACTTACCAACAGAGGAAGTGGTCCAAATTCTCGAAGTGGATCTTAATCGTGGCTTAGACAGGTTTGAGATTGAAAACCGGAGAGCCCATTTTGGGGCGAATCTCCTCAAAGGGAAAAAAGGCAAGAGTCCTTTTGTTCGATTTATTCTCCAGTTTCATCAGCCTCTGATCTATATTCTGCTTGCAGCAGCTATTGTTACAGCTCTGTTTAAAGGGACTGTGGACGCAGCCGTCATATTGGCTGTAGTCATCATCAACGCAGTTATAGGTTTTGCTCAGGAGGCCAAAGCGGTCCAGGCTATTGAGGCTTTGGCAAAAACAGTGATCACACAGGCGACTGTTTTGCGCTCGGGAGAAAAATGCGTGATTTCTTCCGACCAAATCGTCCCAGGGGATGTGGTTTATCTCCAATCAGGTGACAAAGTTCCAGCGGATGTGCGGCTTATCGAGGTAAATAATCTCCAGACAGAAGAAGCCTCTTTGACAGGAGAATCCGCTCCGGTCCAGAAGTCACAAGAAACGCTTCCTCAGGAGACTTTATTGGCGGATCGCCAGAATATCGCCTACGCCTCTACCCTTGTGACCTTTGGTCAGGCTCGAGGGTTAGTTATTGCTACGGGTCACCAAACAGAAGTTGGAAGGATCTCCGAATTGTTGGAGGCGACTGACGAGTTGCAGACACCTCTGACAAAGAAGATTGAGCGATTCAGCCACATATTGCTTTATTGGATATTGGGGCTCACTGGAGTCACTTTTGCGATAGGAATTTTACGAGGCCAAGAGATGGTACAGACCTTTATTGCTGCCGTTGCGCTTGCGGTGGCGGCAATCCCGGAAGGTTTGCCGGCGGTGGTTACCATTACCCTCGCAATTGGTGTTAATAGAATGGCCAAAAAGGGGAGCCTGATTCGCAAGTTGCCTGCTGTGGAGACGTTGGGTAGCACAACAGTTATCTGCTCTGACAAGACCGGCACTCTGACCGAGAATCAAATGACCGTCACGGAGGTCTTTGCCGGGGGGGAGTTCTACCAATTGACGGGTTCTGGCTATCAGCCTGAAGGTGAAGTTTTGTCTTCGGCAGGCGCCCCATTGGACGATGCTTCCCTTAGAGAATGTATGATGGCTGGTTTGTTGTGTAACGATAGCCAGCTGGTTAATGAGGGAGGACTCTGGAAGGCCCAGGGAGATCCGACTGAAGTGGCGCTTATTGTGTCTGCAGCCAAAGCACGGATCCAGAAATCTGAGTTGGATGCGCATACGAAGAGATTAGACTCGATTCCCTTTGAATCTCAATACCAGTACATGGCAGTCGTTACAGAGGATACTCAGAAGCACAGCAAGAATGTTTATGTGAAAGGAGCTGTTGAAAAGATCCTGGAGAGATGCGAGCTAAGCAAAGCGGCTCGCGAGAAAGCCTTGGCAAACCAACAGCAGATGGCAGAACGCGGATTGCGCGTGCTGGCTTTTGCAAAGATGGGTGTCCGTGATGCTGATTTTAGGCTTAACCATGATTCGATTTCCTCTGGGCTGAGTTTTATCGGCCTGCAGGGGATGATTGATCCTCCCCGGGCAGAGGCCATTAGTGCGGTGGCAGTCTGCCAGAGTGCCGGAATTGATATCAAAATGATTACGGGTGATCACGTGGTCACAGCACATGCAATTGCGGCAGAGCTTGGTTTAGGCCGGCCGTCAAAAGAGGGAAAGAGAATCGTTGCTCTGACAGGCTCCCAACTTGAAAAGCTTAACGACGCAGGCCTCATCGATTGTGTCGAGGAGACCAGTGTTTTCGCCCGTGTTACCCCTGAGCAGAAGCTGAGAATTGTTGAGGCGCTTCAAGCACGGGGGCATGTCGTTGCAATGACCGGCGATGGGGTCAATGATGCCCCAGCCCTTAAAAGGGCTGATATTGGAATCGCAATGGGCATTTCAGGTACGGAAGTGGCTAAGGAGGCTGCTGACATGATCTTGACCGATGACAATTTTTCGACGATTGAAAAGGCGATAGAGGAAGGTAGAGGAGTTTTTGACAATTTGAAAAAATTCATTGCATGGATTCTGCCTACAAATTTGGGCCAGGGGCTGGTCATTTTTGCCGCCATATTAACCGGTCTGCCGCTACCGATTTTGCCTGTTCAGATTCTATGGATCAATATGACGACGGCTATCTTTTTGGGGTTGTCGCTTGCATTCGAAGCTAAGGAACCGGATATCATGAACAAACCTCCCAGAGATCCCAGCGCCGCGCTTTTGAGTCCAGATATGCTCATCCGTCTATTCACGGTTGGAGTTGCCCTGATGGCCGGGGCCTTTGGTCTTTTTGAGCTTGCGATTTGGATGGGTGGAAACGTTGAAGCGGCCAGAACGGTATCAGTGGGCGTGTTTGTGTGGGGTCAACTCTTCTATCTCCTAAACTGCCGCTCCTTGGATAAATCTATTTTGGAGATCGGCATTTTCTCGAACTTGTGGATATGGGTCGGTATCGGCGCCATGTTGTTGGCTCATGCTTTATATGCTTATCTGCCGCCGATGAACTACCTGTTTCATAGCCATCCGGTTGGATGGGTTGGATGGGCAAAAGGCTTTGGGGTCGGCCTGGCTATCTACGCTCTGGTGGGATTGGAAAAAAAGCTTAGGAAATCAATGCAGCTTCGTCGCGCCTGAAGAACTCTCTTTTCCCGGCGAGACCACGACAATCCAGTATGCGATGCTGGTAGCTAACACAACCCCTGCCAGCCCCCACAAATCAGCAGCCTGGACTTCTTTCATGTCCAAGATGATCACTTTTCGGGCTATGGCCATAAGAGCTGTGGCCATAACGATTTTGACATGGATGACATCTTCTCTCAGATAGATTGTAATGTTGACAAAGATTTCGATGGCGATCAAGACTGCCATGAAGGCCCCAAACGTGGCCAATATATCACTAATCTGAAGCAGAAACTTGGGTGGGCTCATAAGTTTTTCGTAAAGCACCCAAATAACATCGACGACCCCCAAGATAATGACGACGGTCATCAGAACGGCAAGGGCGCGCACTGCCACACGAATCGCTGCTTCAAGTTTCCGTATGAGCGGAGAATCGTGGGCCCTATCTACGAATACTTCTTGCTCAGATTGAAAATCTTCCATGGTTCTTCTCGGTTGACAGTGATGAGGATATCCGAATAGCTAAGATCAGAACAAGCATATTGAACACTATTAACGGGATTCTTGCAACCAGCCTGCGGTGTGTCTGTGCAGCCGGTGGGAGACTGAGGTGGGCGCAATAATGAACTTAAATTCCTATTAAGCTTGCCCACATCTTTCCTTGCGTGGAGATAATCTCTCCTGCGCGCCAGGCGAAGAATGGCGTGACCAGTCCCAACACAATCAGTGTTACCGAAAGGACGCGGCCCAGCATTTTGTAGCGGGAACCTGCGGCGCGTTGACCGATATGGATGCCTGTGGCCAGGGCGAGAATGCTGGCAGCCACGCAAAAGCTGACCAGTCCTTGGGCAAGCTTCTCAGCCACCTCCGGGGGCACGACTCCAGGGAGCTGATGGACCTGGTATTGATACACTTGGATGCAGGTCCATCCGAAGACCGTGAGGCCCAGGCTGACGAGAAGACCTGCGATGACGATGGGTGAGAGTTTCATGGAATTATTATATGATTGATTGTGCCCTGGAGTAACCCTTGATTAATCCTTTACTTGCGGATCTTGTGAGCGTCCTTATCCTGGGGGTGACGGCCCAGTGGCTGGCCTGGCGGATGCATTTGCCGGCCATCCTGCTCTTGCTCCTATTCGGCTTTGTGGCAGGTCCTGTCACGGGCTTTCTCAATCCCGACCATTTCCTGGGGGACCTGCTCTTCCCGGTAGTTTCCATTTCGGTTGCCCTGGTTCTTTTTGAGGGGGGTCTCTCCCTAAACCTTTCGGAATTGCGTGTGGTCGGGGGGGTGGTCCGCAACCTCATTACCGTGGGTATTGTGGTGACTGCAGGTTTGACCGTTCTTGCGGCTTCTCTTCTGCTGAACCTCAGTTTCTCTTTGGCTCTTTTGCTGGGTGTGACCTTGGTGGTGACCGGCCCCACGGTGATCGGCCCCTTGCTCCGTCAGGTAAGGCCTACTCAGCGCATTTCCTCAGCCCTCAAGTGGGAGGGCATGCTCAACGACCCCATCGGGGCCATCCTCGCGGTCTTAGTCTTTGAAGGGATTCTGGTGGGAGGATGGCAAAAAGCCACGGCCCTGGCAGTCATGGGGTTGACTCAGACGGTTTTGGCCGGGGCGGCGGTGGGGACCCTGGGCGCGTGGATTATGGTGCTTATGCTGCAGCGCTATCTGATTCCCGAGTTCCTGCAGAGCGCATTCACGCTCATGGCCGTTGTGGCGGTTTTTGCGGGCTCCAACATGCTCCAGGCCGAATCCGGCTTGTTGGCCGTTACGGTGATGGGCATTGTGTTGGCTAACCAGGGAAGCGTGGTGGTCAAACACATTATTGAGTTTAAAGAGAATCTGCGCGTTCTGATTATCTCCATGCTTTTTATTATTTTGGCCGCGCGTCTGCACGCAGGATTCTTGCAGCTTCTGACTTGGCGCAATCTCCTTTTTGTCTTCTTCCTTATTCTTGTCGTGCGGCCGGCTGCGGTATTTCTGTCGGCCAAGGGCTCCGACTTTGATATCAAAGAAAAGATCTTCCTGGCTTTTATGGCTCCGCGGGGGATTGTGGCGGCAGCAATGGCCACTCTCTTTACCTTGCGTTTGGCGGAAAGAGGCTATGCCCGGGCCGAAGAAATTTCCAATGTCACTTTTGTGGTGATTGTGATCACCGTGCTTTTCTATGGTATCTTCGGGGGGCCTTTGGCGCGATGGCTGCAGATTCAGCGCTCCGGCGCCAAGGGGATGCTTCTGGTCGGGGCGCATGACTGGGCTCGCTACTTGGCCAAGTTTTTGCACGACGAAGGCTATTTGGTCGGGTTGGTGGATACCAACCGCGAGCATGTGGAACTCGCGCAGCAGGAGGGACTTCAAAGCTATTGCATTGATATCCGGTCGCCTTACGTGAAAGATGAAATCGACTTTGAGGACTTCGGCCGCTTAGTGGCGCTGACCTCCAACGACGAAGTCAATTCTTTGGCGGCTCTGCATTTTGTGGATGATTTCGGCAGGGCCGAGGTCTATCAGCTCCCTCCGGAGACGGGATATACGGGACGCCAGCGATCTCATCTGAGGCACCTGAGGGGGCGCATTCTATTTGGCCCGCGCTCGAATTACTCGGATTTGGAAAAGCGCTTTCTGTCCGGGGCAGTGCTCACTAAGGCTACGTTGACGAAGGAGTTTGGTTACGAGTATTTTCAAGCTTTGTATGGGGACCGTGCCGTAACCCTTTGTGTGATTGATGAAACCGGGGCGCTCACATTCTTTACCGAGGACAATCCTCCCACACCGCGGCCGGAGCGCCACACTCTGATCAGTTTGATCAGCCCCTTGGAGTAATGCATGGATCCGGAAAGAAGATCGATTTGCACGATCGGATGTGAAGACATGGACTTGAGCGATTTTGTGGACCGCCTCAAGGCAAGCTGTGTTGAGATTCTGTTCGATTTGCGGCTCGACCCCAAGGCCGTGAAGTCCGAATTTTCGGGTGAGAATTTGGAACAAGTATTGGCGCACGAGGGGATTGGGTATGTGCACATTGAGGCTTTGGGGAGTCCTAGGGCCGCGCGAGAAGACTTTTGTGAAACAGGCAATTGGCAGTCCTTTCGCCAGGTCTATATGAAACATCTCCACAGCCAGGGAGAGGCTCTGCATACGGTCTTGCAGAGCGCCAAATATGCGAAGGTGTGTTTGATGGGCCGCGCCCGCGATCCGGCGCACTGCCACCGGCTCATGGTCGCTGAGCGTTTAAAGGAGCTGGAAGAGGGAAAACTGCAGATCAGGCACATTTGACATGAAACGGATCCTTATCGCGTCCATCGTGACTTTTTGCTTGATTCAGTGGTACTGGATTGAGAATCAGAATCTGTGGCAACAGGCGGGTCCCCAAACAGCGGACGAAGCGATCCAGATTGCCCAGCGTATTGAAACCCTGCGGGAAAAGACCGATTACCTAACCCTCCAGGCTCGCGAGTTCTACCGTTCCCGGGAATTTCAGGAGGCCTATGCGGTAGCTCTGTATGTGTTGCAAAATCTAGACGATGCGTCCGAAAAGGCCCGGGAAATCATGGAGAAGGCCCGTAGCCAAATCCAAATTGCGTCGGTTGAAATGCAGAAAGGCCTATCTCCGTGAGCGTCCTAGCGCTCCTACTATTTATTGCAGGTCTCGTGCTTTTGGTCGGCGGGGCCGAGGTGTTGGTGCGCGGATCGGTGCGCTTGGCCGCGTTGGTCGGCATGTCTTCTTTGGTGATCGGCCTGACGGTGGTGGCTTATGGAACAAGCCTTCCGGAGCTTGCCGTGAGTGTGCAATCCGGGCTGGCCGGACGCGCGGATGTGGGTTTGGGCAATGCCGTTGGCAGCAATATCATGAATATTCTGCTTGTATTGGGCCTTTCCGCTGTGGTGGCTGCCATGCCGGTTTCCAAACGTCTTTATCAGTTTGATTTGCCGGCTATGGCCGGTTCCTTTGTCCTGGTCTGGGTCTTGTCTCTGGACGGGGCTTTGGGCATGTGGGACGGGGTGATTCTTGTGGCGGGCGGTCTGCTCTACACAGGCTGCAGGGTTTCTCTGGGCCGCAGAGACGATGCGCTTGCCCAAGAGCTTGACGAGGAGTACAGCGAAACAGGGGGCAAACCCGTGCGCCCCGTTTTCTTTTATGTGGGGATGGTCTTGTGCGGTTTGGTTCTGATTGTGGTCGGGGCGGACTGGTTGGTCGATGGGGCTGTGTCCATGGCGCGCGCCTTGGGGCTGAGCGAACTGGTCATCGGGCTTACGGTGGTGGCTGTGGGGACTTCCTTGCCGGAGTTGGCGACTTCGGTTGTGGCGAGTGTGCACGGGCACCGGGATTTGGCAGTGGGTAATATTGTGGGCAGCTGTTTTTTTAACATTGCTTTTGTTTTGGGGATTGCGGGATGGGTGGTTCCGGGAGGGCTGGCCGTTTCTTCTATTGCTTTGCGGGTGGATATCCCGGTCATGATTCTTGTTGGCTTCATTTGTTTTCCTATCTTCCGCTCAGGCTGGCGTATCGGACGATTAGAAGGGGGATTTTTTCTGTTGTGTTATCTTGTGTACGTTGCCTATTTGGTTTTTGGCACGAGTTTTGCTTCAATTTAGATGGGATACTTCACGAATGATCGGGGGATGGTATGAAAAGAAGACTAAAAAATATTCTAGGTGGTTTCGTGGCCCTTGGGTTTCTTTTAGGGCTTTCCACAAATGTTTTTGCCGCAACCTATGCGGATGTTGTGTTGGTTGTGGATGAATCCAGTTCCATGGGCGGAGAGCATGCCTGGCTCCAAACCATGGTTCCCAGTCTTCAGGCAGCATTGCTTACGGCCGGGGTCGGTACGGGCGCGGATGTGAACCGTTATGGCTT